>CAZCRM010000158.1:0-3220 GCA_964501085.1 uncultured Methanosarcinales archaeon
AAACCTCGGATATGGTTTCTGTTCCAGTCTTCTGTGCCTTCTGCTGCAGTACGCCTGAGGTGCTTATCAGCACAGCGGCTGCCACAGCAGCAACAAGAACCATGGCAATGAAGATAATCAGGGTACCAATACCTACCTGCGCATGGTTTTCATATAACAAGGCTTTTCTCTTATACTTCAAATCATAACCTCCTCATTAACATTATCATACTCATTTTATTTTCCTGATGGTATATATAGGTTGTGGTATGTGTAAGACCTTTCGTTTACCGCTTAAGAAAGAGAGAATCCTCTCTACCAGCAATTAACCACAAAATTACTGTGATGTTCGACTATCGCATTGGTTCAAATATTGGTTATTTCAGCACTCTCTGCATCAATCCCTTTCCATATTACCTTATATCCGAGATGCTCAAGTATTCTGGAGTGCTCTTTTATTCCGTATCTCTGGAAAATCCTAACAGCATCGTTATATTTTCTTACATTTGCTAATTCTCCCTTTATCACATTAAGAGCTTGACTGCTCACAAGCTGGTCTCCTAAAAGCAGATAACCATCAATACCCACTTTTTTTCTCTCAATCGCTTCCTTTAAAGCTTCCATACCTACACCATACTGTTCCGCAATTTCGGCAAGATTAATAATATCACCCTCTAAAGAGATTTCAATGTTTTTTAATCTTTTAACCTCCTCTGAGAGCTGTTTTTCTTCGTATTTTCTCAGAATCTTTATGATCTCAAGATAGGGCAGTTTTCTATCATAGAATATAACATTATCTGTTTTGAAATCTAAACTTGAGCATGCAAGATTTCTATTCACGAGAAGAATGATGTTCTCTTTCAACTGGTTTATCTTGTAAATCTTTTTTTTGAGATACTCTGGAGTCCAGAAACCAACGATTTCAAGGTATATCTTATTACTCCCTCTCTCAAGTGAAAAATCTGGGATGAAGGCATACTGACCAGCTTTTAATATCGTAGGCTCTCTTTTCACACACCAGTCTTTAAAACTCAGCTTATAGAACTCCTTTTCAACAGCACTGTCAAACACCACATCAGTGTTATAGCATGAATGAACCTCTGCTATATGAGTAGCTTCATGATATGAACCAAAAACCTTTATGGTATTATCAAGCGTGAAATCATAAATCCTTTTTCCCTGCATGGTTTTTCGTACAATGCTGGCTTTAAGCCACCATTTAGAGCATTTCATAATCTCTGGCAAGAGCTTTGCCAAAGCTGTACCATATCTCTCAGTTAGCTTGAACAGGGAAACCGCTCCATCTAAGTATATCTTATCAGACTCAATAAAATACATGAGCCCTAATTGCTTGATTCTTCTGAATACCTGCTGGTAATGATCCCATATCCGAATCTCCATGCCTGTTGCCTTAAAAAGAAGGGTCTGAGTCAAGGAAAGGTTGTACTGAGTTAGAAGTTTCTCAGGAGTAAGAGGTTGAAATTCCTTTATTTTTAGATTCTCTTCCTGATCCGCCCATAATGATTTTTCTAGTTCATCAAGCTTAACCGAAAGCTTCACAGCAGCCTTACTTAAAACCTGTTTTCTCTCCTCAGCATCAGTAACAACACCTTTGCACTCCTCAAAAACCACCCTTCTCGCACTAACTGGGTCAATAACCGCATCCTTTTCCAGCACACATCTTCTCTCAAGAAGCTGAGCCAGTCCACGAATCAGGCGATAATCAACATCTTCAAGCTTCTCTATCTCATCTATTTCTTCAGCAAGCATGCCATAGGTTTTGCCGACATGTCTCTGAAATATCTCAATAATAAGTTCTGCTATCTCGAGATGCTTTGAGTCAAAAGGAACATAAACAGGCTGTATCTTTCCTCTATATGTTTTTGTAACTAATAAGTCATTGGTGAGCATCTTACCTCAAGGATTTCTTTCTCCTTCTTGCTGTACTAATTTCACTTGTTTCTGCTGAAACAATCTCATACATCACAGCTTCTTTCCCTTCTTTCTTTCTGAGTATTCTCCCTAACCTCTGAACAAAAGCTCTTCTGCTACCTGTACCACTAAGGATAACACCCACCTCGGCATCCGGGACATCAATACCCTCATCTAAAACCTTTGAGGTGACAACCGCTCTATACACACCTGCTTTGAATCTCTCTAAAATTTCATTTCGTTCTTTGCTTGTGGTTCTGTAGGTGATGGCTGGGATGAGGAAGCGCTTTGCTATCCTGTGCACCAGCTTGTTATGTTCTGTGAAGATGAATATCTTGCTTTCTCTATGCCTTTTCAGAATCTCTGATAATTTATCTATCTTGGAGATGCTGTTCAGAGCTATATCTCTTGCTTTGTTTCTTGCAAGCAATGCCTCTCTTGCATCCTTATCTCTTCCGCTTCTGATAACAATCTGTCTAAAATCCTCTGGTTTTCTTAGAATGATGTTGTTCTTTCTGAGATACTCTGTGAAAATTCTCTGGTTATAATCATACTCCTTCTTTTCTTCCTTGGTTAGTTCAACGATAATCTTCTCAATTCTAAAAGAGGAGAGATGCTCTCCAGCAAGATGTTTTACCTTTTTCTCGAAAACCTTTCCTCCTATGAGTAGGTCAAGTTCTCTGTGTAACCCGTCCTCACGTTCATAAGTAGCTGTTAAACCCATCCTGAAAGGTGAGGCAAACATCTCAGCTATATGCTTGTAGCCCTCTGCTGGCAGGTGATGGCATTCATCAAAGATTATAAAACCGAATTTATTGCCCAGCTTATCAGCATGAAGGTACGCTGAATCGTATGTACTTACTGTTATCGCCTGAATCTCCTGCTCTCCTCCTCCCAGGACACCTATGCTCACCTTGAACTCCTGTGTTAGCTTGGAGCGCCACTGATGCACGAGATCAAGGGTTGGAGCAATCACTATGGTTGGGGTGTTTAACAGAGCTATAGCTTTTATCCCGATGATTGTTTTTCCACTCCCTGTGGGGAGCACTATAACACCCCGTTTACCGTTAAAAACCCATGCATCAAGTGCCTGTTTCTGGTAATCTCTTAACGCTATTTGACTTTGAAGTTCAGGACATGGTATCAGGTTGAGAACCTTGTCTACGAAATCAATATGAGAGTTGCTGAGATAATCAATGATGTCTTTATAAAATAATGCTAACGCTCTGAAGCTTTTAGAACGCTCATCCCATATAGCATGAGGAACTCTTGCACCTTTAATTAGAATGGTACCCTGATTAAAGATAAG
>CAZCRM010000159.1:0-3218 GCA_964501085.1 uncultured Methanosarcinales archaeon
TTACCTTCATTTATTGTAGCACCTGAAAGTCCTCCTGTATCCGGTCTATCCACGGTCACCTGAACCACATAGTTCTCTCCTGTGCATGGTATTCCCAGAATCTGGGAAAGCATGGGAGCGGTTTGCTGAAGGAAGTTCTTTGGCACACCACCACCCACCTCAAGAGCACCTCTGGGTCTATCCTCTAGCATGCTATGGTATATTATGGATGCACTCTCAAGCACATCCATTGTAGGGCTGGGGTCAACAAAATATTCTTTGTTAAGCTTCGTAGGGTCTGAAGTAGTGATGATAGGGAGATAGCTTGTATTCATCCCCACAGAGGAATCAGCAAAAGCGGGAACAAAAACAGGAACATTATGCTTGGAGGCACATGCAATGAAAGAACGTTCTGGGTGTTTTGCGGTTTCTAATATCCCTTCACCCAGTATCTTATAATAATAGGCTGAGGAAAACTTCTCAGGAAATCGTTTTCTTTCAACTGCTTTCTTGGTAAGGGTTTGGATGATTTTATCCTGTGCCATAAGGGTTTTTTTCATATCGATAAATACATCATATATCCTGACAACATCATTCTCTGCAAGCTCATTGTCATCTACCCTGAAATCTCCCTGATGCACAGGTAATTCATACGCAAAGTGCATATCATGATATGTATTTGCACCTGTGGTAACAATCCAGTCAATAAAACCCTTTTCAATCATCCTGATAATGAGCCCTCCCATGCCCACTGGTGTCATGGCGCCTGAGAGAGCTAAGCAAATGGTTGCATCCTCTTCTATCATGGTCTTGAAGAGTTCACATGCCTCTGCTAACCTCCTTGCATTATACCCCATACCCCCGAATACATCTTCCACAAGCTGTGTAATACTACTATTCTCAATATCTATAGGAAAAATCGGTTTTCCATCCCAGTAACTGCTCATTCAAAACACCGTTACAGGCTTTATCTCGGTTATGTTGAAGGTAAGAAGATTTTTTATTTTTGAGCCTCCGAACTCTTCGTTTACAAAAGCCTGCATGGTTTCAAAATCCTCACCCTCTGTTTCATCCTTTATCAGTTCCACCTCAATACATATTCCTTTGGTCTTAGCATCTGTTGGTACAACTACAATAAGTACAGCTTTTTTTATGGCTTTGAGGTTTTCATAGCTTTTTTCATCATCAACCCTTGCAACCTTTATTGTGTTAGGGTCAGCCATTATAGCTGTGTTCACAATAGCTATGTTAATGTTTCCTTCTTTATCCACAGTACTCATAATGGTGGTGAGCCGGTAATCATTGATATATTCCTTTACCTTTTGAACCAGATTCTGCATGGTAAAAAAGATGCTGTAACTATATAAAAATTTATTCTTCTATTTCATATTTTATCGTCCTCATAATCTCTTCGTATTCAATGGGATGCTCATGTTTCATCTGCTCCTCTGAAAGGTTACCTGTTATCCACGTCTTTGACATGGGAAATACTTCAGGACTGAAATGAACATTCCACCAGTGAACTATAAAGATAAAGAGGGTTGCAAGCAGAGCTTCGTCCGTATGAATGATTGTTGCTAAATGTATATAGGCATAGGGGAGGTATTTCATGGCAGTAAAAGGAAACATCATTATAAGTCCAGTGACACACATCATCACCATACCCCAGAACGCTCCCCAGTAATCAAATTTTTCTTTCCAGCTATATCTTCCATACCTTGGATGCTCTGCTTTTCCGAAATAGAAGAGTATTGTCTGCCAGAAATCCTTGACATCCTTCAAGCCAGGCCATATCCTGCTTTCCAGAAGAGGTCTCTTATTGATAAGAGGGTTGATGATAACATGATACGTAACATGATATATTCCAAGAAGAACCATTATGATGCCTGCTGTGTGGTGTATCTTCTGTCGCATTTCAAATCCACCAAGGAGATTGATGATTATGGGTGACCACCAGGCATCAGGAAATTTAACAGGCATGCCTGTGATTACCAGAAGCATGAAGGTTGCAATCATCACCCAGTGCTGTACAAGTTGGTTAAAGGTAAAACGTTTGAAGTAGACCTCTATCTCCTTGCTCTCACCCATCAATTTATATTCTAAAGCCATATCACCATCTCCTCTGAATCTTTACCCTTGATAACAGGTCGAGCATCACCATGCCTGCGAAAATTCCTATCACAGAGGTGGTGAGAATCTTGAAAAATAATGCTATCCAGTAGGCAAGATCAAACGGACCAAGGTAGTAAGCTCTCATCTCCTGACTTAGATTGGATTTGTCAAATACAAGCTTTCCTGTATGCAGGGATTCCTTATCATGAACAAGACCCATGGCAATCTTGGCATCCATCTTCACCCCTGGATGACAGCCCTGCTTTCCACAGGTTTTAGGAAGGTTCTTGGGATAGGTGCTTGAATTGGGGTCTGTGGGGGGTCTTACATTATGGTTTTCATGACAATCAGAGCATGTAGCTACAAGGGTATAACCATTTTTGAGAGCCTTCCAGTGATAGGATTCCTTATAGGTGTTAAAGCGATCAGTTTTTATGCCATAGTACCATGCACTCATTATTTCAGGGTTGGCATGACATTTGGCACAGGTTATTGGGATGTTCTTGTGATTGGTTAGTGATTTTGGATCATCGATGGCACGGATTTCATGTACTCCATGACAGTCTGTACAGGTTGCTGCTTCAGGATGTTTTTCTTCTATGGCTTTCCAGTGTATGCTCTGCTTGTAATCCTCTGTTTCCTGAGGATGACATTTTGAGCATACCAAGGTTATATTCTCTCTTGTTGGTCTGCCAATAAAATCTCCTGACATTACGTTAATAGAGATTACAGTGTTGTTTGGCTGAACACTCCCTCCATGACAGTTAGCGCATGTGAAACCCTTCTTGTAATGAATGTTGTTCCTGAACTCATTAACCACATTGGTGTGGCAATGGTAGCATGAGACATCATCAGCAATAGCTGGGATGATCAGCTGAAGAATTATAGCTACATAGCAAAAGCTCTTTAGCATCTTTCTACTCCTATTCTTCCTATCCCCGTTTTTCCCCGTTTTTATTAAATAATAAAGTTATCCTACTAACATATATAATTTGTTGTTTTTCATTTTAATATTGCCATACTCTGCTCACCTCTCTATCAAAGGATGTCAACTGCTCCATGACTAAAAGTCAGGAGCTTGCAGGTGAATCATCATGTATCATCCCCGCATTAGGCTGGTTGACAGC
>CAZCRM010000160.1:0-3177 GCA_964501085.1 uncultured Methanosarcinales archaeon
CTTTCAACTGTGCTTATAATCAAAGGTGATGTGTTGGCTCATAATCACTACAAACCCCCTTCACAGCTTTACATTCGTGAGGTTGATGTAAAACCCACAGAGGTTACCAGCTCATATGTCAGGATGAATGTTACAGCATACATCAACTATATGGGGAATATTACCAATGCATTCATGTTAATAAGAGCCATCAATAAGGATACCGGGTTGCTGGAAACCCGAAGCATGGTCAGGATTCCTGACGAAGAAGAAAGTACTCAGAAGACTATGGAGGTATCGCACAGTATAAAGGTGAGAAGAACAAAGGGTTATGAACTCAAGCTCCTTATATTTGAGAATGGAAGTATTCTCGACAGTGGTTCTGTAAGTATATATGGGCTGGATGCTCTGACTCCTGAATCAAAGCTGAGCTGGGTTGTTCTGAGCAATATTGATTTTAGTGTGAGTAATGTCTCTTTAGGAAAGGTTGTTATTAATGCAGATATCTATCTTGAGAACAGAGCCTCTAATGCTTCAGAAAACCTGAAGATGGTGGTGAAGGCGAGGGAAGCCTCATCCAACCTAATTGCGGATAAAACCATATCTGAAACAGGAATAATTCAAAGTGAAGCTACTGTTATTAAGAGCGTGAAGCTTGTGGTTCCTGAGGATTATAACTACATGGTGGTGGTGGAACTTTGGAGGGGTGATGTGATGATAAATACCTGGGAAAAGCCAGTACTTCTATCGCCCACAAAAACTCTTCCCAAGGAGAGTGTGGAGAAAAAAATGAAGCTTGAGGTTTCAAAGTTTGTGAGAGAGAAACAAGCTTATCCTGCCCCAGCCACTGTATCAGAGTATGTACCCGGCACTGGTTTTAGAAGCGAAGCCATAGCAGGTAAAGGCGGTGTGCGAGCACCAGGGTTTGGAGTCATACTTGCGATTGCTATGTTACTATTAATAAGATGGAGGTTATCTCATGGTTTCAAAAGATAAGCTGGAGGAGTGGTTTTATCTTGGGATATTCCTTATAGCCATGTTGTTTGCATTCATTGCAGTGATAGAGCTTTACATTTCCATTGACAGACTAATGGGGATATGGTTGGATTATCGATATAAACCCTTATTCCAAGCGTTTTTCAGTCTTTCAATACTTGCGATAAGTCTGTATCTTATCAGGGAGAGACTCATAAGATAATACCCCATGAAGGAAATTATCTTCGTGGGCAGGTCAAATGTAGGGAAGTCCTCGCTTATCAGAGCTCTTACTGGCAAAAATGTTAGAGTTGGTAAACGCCCAGGAGTTACCAGGAAGTTTCTGCATATACATTATAAGAATGTTATTATTACCGATATGCCTGGTTTGGGATTCATGAGCGGGGTACCAAAAAGGGTACAGGAAACCATAAAGGATGATATCGTGCATTACATAGAGGAGAATGCTGAGAATATTATACTTGCAATAATGGTGGTAAACGCAACCTCATTTGCAGAGATAGTGGATCGCTGGTTGGAGAGAAACCAGATTCCTGTTGAGCTTGAGTTATATGAATTCTTGCGTGAACTCAACATAAAGGTGATTGTTGCAGTAAACAAGATTGACAAGGTGAGGGGTGCGAAGAATGTTGATAAAGTGCTTGATGGAGTTGCAGAACGTCTAGGGATGCTACCTCCATGGAGACAGTGGATTGACACCATAGTACCTGTGAGCGCTAAGAAGGGTGAGGTGGAGGGCTTAAAAAAGCTTATACAGAAACAAGTGGAGCAGGCGCATAACCATCTATAGCTTCAGATATTGCGATGAAATAAGCGTTTGAACTAATTGAAAGAAAAGTTAAAGACATCTGGTAAAATTTACGACACTGACAGAGAGGAAGGTTTGAGTTTGCCAAGGAGATTGCACGGGCTTTTGGCTTGACGACAATCTGATTACCCTGTCAAAAATGGACGAGATAAACTGGGTTGCAAAAAGGCCGAGAGACTCCTCTTGATGCATCAAAAGCCAAGAAACTTCTGAATGAGAAACCTTATGAGTTGAAAAAAGCTTTAAGAGTGTTGAAGGAAGAAATATAGAGGGGATAACATGTCAAAGGTCATCGAAGTGGTGTATGAGAACGGAGTTTTCAAACCTATTGGGAAGGTTGACCTGCCTGAAAAAACGAGGTTAAAGATCAGGATTGAGGACATCGAAGAACTACTGAAAGAATTCTGTGGGCTGATAGAATCCAAGGTTACGCTTGAAGACATTGAGAAAATGAGGTGCGAGGCAAAAACATGGAGAAGGTAGTGGTGGATACAAATGTCCTAGTCAACTTCTTTCTGAAGACCGACTTAACAGAAAGAGCTAAAAATTTAGTTAAACTCACTCTGATGGATTATTTGCCGGTCATATTTACGAACATTCTGGAAGAGACCACTTTTATCCTGATCAGGGAGGAGTTAGCGCATAAAGGTATCGTGAAGTTTTACGATCAAAGGGATTTTATCGAAAAGAACGGTTACAGAAATTTATCTGTTTACAAGAAGTTTTTTGAGTTTTTAAAGAAATTTAATATTTTGATTTTAGAAAATAAGCTAAGCGTTGATGATTTCACGAACATCATGGAGAAATACTGTCTCTTACCGAACGACGCTTTAATAGCCACAACATGCAAGTATTACGGAATTAAAAAGATTGCAACCTTCGATGAAGATTTCAGTAGAGTTGATTTCTTAGAGATTGTTGAGGTGAGCTGATCTGGAGCTGGTGAAGGAGGCCGAGGACTTCTACGTGTTCAAAAACAAGCACTTTAAGGGCTTGATATTCTCTGTTGATGGAATTGGATACGTTAAAAACTGGAATGAGCTGATAGAGAGAAGCAAAAGAGAGGACGTAACCAAAAGATTGTATCTGATTGGCAACGGCAAGGAAGAAGGAAACGGGACCTTTAAAATCTTAAACTTTGAGAAGTCCAGCCCGATAAAATACGTCATTAAAGGTGAACCCCTGAAATACGTTGTCTTCACCGAGGAGTACTCAACAGATTGGAAGCTTGACAGCAAGCCCATGAAGGCCTATGGAGTTGTCAACGCTTATGTGGTTCAGAAACAAGATCGCCAGATTGTTTACGAGAGGTTTCACAGAATTTGCCTGCCGTCTCACGTTGTGTCTCTTGTAGCTTTTCTAGGTTGTGCCGGGTATCTGTTTTATGACAGGAG
>CAZCRM010000161.1:0-3175 GCA_964501085.1 uncultured Methanosarcinales archaeon
AAGCTGAATGTATTCTTGAAAAGAATGGAGGACTAATTGTGAGAAAATATAATAAAATAAGAGGGGTTTATAAAGTCAAAACATTTGGGACTACACAGCTCTCATCCCCTCCCTTTCGGAAGGGGACTTCCCGCCGACAGAGTTAAAGAAAATAATATTGTTGCCTTTTTTCTTATGGTTGATGATATATCGAATTTTCCTTCTGTTATTTCAGGGTAAAAATGTAGTGCGAAATTTTTTCAGGACTATACAAAATACGATATTTTGCAATAGGTTGGAGCGGTAATAAACCAGAGTTCCAACCTGATGAGGGGTACAGTCAGCTACTCTGATTTGATGAAGCTGGACGGCGTCCAGTAATTGCCGAGAGCAAGCTCCTGACTTTAGTCATGGAATGGCTGACCGTTTCAACCTTCTTGCCTGTATATTCTTGCTTCCCACAGAGAATCATAGACAGCGCGTCAAAAGCTAACACAATCTCTTCAAATGAATTCTGTTCGATTCAAGCGATTCTGCTTAGAATATTTTCGAGCATGTTGATACTGAATTGGAAGTTATAACTCTGTTATTCTTTTTATTGCTTTATCAAATTCATTTTGTCACTCACATCCACAACCTAAAAATCCAAGTGCTAACAAAGACAACAAGCTTTACATATCTTTGCCATCATAATATCTTTAATGAACAGTCTTGATGAAAAAACGAGGAGATACGAGATGATGCTGCGTAAAGCCCTTGAAGCTTTTGAGGTAACTCCTCAGGAAGGTTCTCATCTCAGAAAAGTTGCTGATGATTTCTCAACCATGGCTCGTTCCTATTATGATGATGGCAGGTATTTCATGAACAATGGAGATTTGGTGAATGCACTTGCATGTTTCAGTTATGGACATGCATGGTTAGATGCTGGTGTGAAACTCGGAGTTTTTAAGGTAAAGGATAAGGAACTCTTCACCATTTGAAACAATGACAAATTATAAGGTTAGCTTAGAGGTTGCATGGCTTGTGAAGAATGTTGATCATGTTGAGGATGCTATGAATATTGCAGTTTCTGAGATCGGTAAAAAACTGAATCCTAATCTTAGTTTCGTGGAAATTGAGGTAGGCACCACACGATGCCCTGCATGCGGTGAGACTTTGGATAGTGTATTCATGGCAGCAGATACAGCATTGGTGGGTATACTGCTAGAGATGAAGGTGTATGATGCCAAGAGTCAGGAACATGCCGCCAGAATTGCAAAATCCACTATTGGAAAGGCGCTGAGAGATACCCCACTAAAGATTAAAGAGGTGGAGAAGTTTTAGATATTTAGGTCAGGTAAGGTTATGGTAAACGTTGATAAATTCATTCATGATAGCATTGAACAGATAAGAAATGAGGTGAAAGGGAAAGCGATAATCGCTCTTTCAGGAGGAGTAGATAGCTCTGTATGTGCAACACTTGCCCACAAAGCTATAGGAGATATGCTCTACCCAATATACATAGACACAGGTCTCATGCGTAAAGGAGAGTCTGAAAGAATAAAGAAAACCTTTTCCCATATGAAGCTTCAGATAATAAATGGGAAGGATTATTTTCTCCGGGCTTTGAAAGGCATCTCAGACCCTGAAAAAAAAAGAAAGACTGTGGGAGAGGCATTTATCCGTTTATTCGAGAAAGAAGCACGGAAGATAGGAGCAAGCTACCTGATTCAGGGTACAATTTATCCTGACAGGATTGAATCAGAAGGTGGGATAAAGAGCCATCATAATGTGGGAGGATTGCCTTCCTTTGTTGATTTTAAGATTGTTGAGCCACTGGCAGAGCTTTATAAGGATGAGGTAAGGGAGGTGGCAAGAGCTCTTGGTCTTCCGAGAGAGATTTCAGAGAGAATGCCCTTCCCAGGTCCAGGTCTTGCGGTCAGAATCATAGGAGAGGTGACAGAGGAGAAACTGAATGTGGTAAGGGAAGCGAATGCCATCGTGGAGGAAGAACTGATGAAGTTCCACCCCTGGCAGGCATTTGCAGCTTTAATTGAAAAAGCTACCGGGGTTAAAGGCGATGTAAGGGTATATGGCTGGGTTATAGCGGTACGTGCTGTGCAGTCAAGAGATGGTATGACGGCAGAAGCAATGGAATTACCATGGGAGACTCTCAAAAGAATTGAGTCACGTATCACAGGTGAGATACCAAATGTAGCAAGGGTGCTGTACGACCTTACTCCCAAACCACCTGGTACTATTGAGTTTGAATGATGACTCTTAGCAGGATAATGCAGGATATTCGAGCTAAGCATAAAGCAAAAGCTGCTGGTGCAGGATTGATTCATAGAACTGGGAAAGATTTGCTTGATGGAAAGCCTGTAGCTTCACTAACAATAATTCTCCCGACCACTGGATGTAGGTGGAATAACTGTGTAATGTGTGGCTATGTTTATGATAGTCCAAGAGAAGCGTTATCTCATGAAGAGATGATGGCTCAGTTTGTGCATGCTCTACGCTATTGTAAGGAAAAGGAGTTCATTGTCAAAATCTTTACATCAGGCAGTTTCCTGGATGAGGAAGAGCTGCCAACGTATACTCGTAGAGATATTCTACTATGTCTTTCCTCAGATAAAAGGGTGAAAAAGGTAATTGTAGAAACAAGACCTGAGTTTGTCACAAGAGAAAATATATCTGAATGTGTTTCAATCCTCAACAAACCCTTTGAGATAGCCATAGGACTTGAAACCAGTAGTGATATTATAAGGAAGGAGTGCATCAATAAGGGTTTCACCTTTTCAGATTTTGTAAGTGCAAGTAAGATTGCCCATAAGGAAGGAGCAACCGTCAAGGCATACCTCCTCCTAAAACCAATTTTTATTTCAGAAGGTCTGGCATTGAAGGATGCCCTAAAATCCATAAAGGATTCAGCAAGATATGCAGAGACAATATCTGTGAACCTCTGCAATGTCCAGAAGGGTACTTTAGTAGACGAGATGTTTCAGCGTGGAGATTATCGCCCTCCATGGCTGTGGAGTGCTGTTGAGGTACTGAAAAAAGGGAAGCAGAGTTTTCCTGAAGTAACGTTGATCTCACATCCTGTGGGTGCTGGTTCTCAGCGAGGTCCTCATAACTGTGGTAGGTGTGATAATGTTGTTAAAAAAGCCATATGGAGTTTTTCTCTGAGCCAAAACATTGATGTTTTTAAGGGTATTGA
>CAZCRM010000162.1:0-3161 GCA_964501085.1 uncultured Methanosarcinales archaeon
AACCCCGCCCACCTCCCCTAATTCATCTCATGGTTAAAACCATAAGCTTTCTTAGTGACATTCATGTAAACGATGCCTTTATCTATCTTCATCTGAATTAACAATTTGGTGGAAGAATGGCGTCAGAATCTGACCAACTAGTAAAGATCATAAGTAAACCTCTGAAATCCAAGAATCCAATAGTTATTGAGGGATTTCCTGGCATCGGTCTTGTGGGGAACATAACATGTCAGCATATAATAGAAGAACTTAAGATGGAGTATGTGGGTTCATTGGACTCAAGGTATTTCCCTCCTATTGCAGTACTTTTTAATGGCATCATTCACATGGCTGTGCGGGTTTATGAGAATGCAGAGAAAGAGATTGTTGTGGTGATTTCGGATATACCTATTCATCCCACCGCATCCTATGATGTCAGTAAGGCTCTGGTTGACTGGACGCAGTCCATCAACGCAAAATATATTATCTCTATTGCAGGCATTGCCACAACAACAGGAGAACGTAGGGTATTTGGTGGAGCAACCAGCTCTGAAATGCTGGAAAAGATCAGGAATAAAACCGAGATATTCCAAGTAGGAACCATCTCAGGCATCTCAGGAAGTGTAATGTCAGAATGCTTCCTTCGCAACATACCTGCCATCACTCTTCTTGGAGAAACCTCAGGTCCCAGTCCTGACCCAAGGGCAGCTGTGGAGGTGGTAAACGTTCTCAATGATCTGCTTAACCTCTCCATCGATACTCAAAAACTCATGAACCAGGCAGAGCAGATCGAGTTAGAGCTATCCAAGCTTGCGGAGCAGGTGAAAACCACTGAAACACCTCCTGTAAGTAAGGAATTCCCGATGTATGGGTGATAATATGCAGTATCTTGTATTGAGTGGAATATCTCCATATGCCTTGAGAGACCTTGAACACAACAGAATCAAGACAATTGAGGTCAGAAGTCCTCATAATTTTCTTTCAGTCCTTGAGATTAATGTTGGTGATAGTGTTTTCCTGACATCAGCAAGTCAGGGGGATCTGAGACCTGGGACAAGTGGTATTACTGCAAAAGTGCTTGAGAAACAGATATCAACGCATAGATTAATCTACAAGACCGATGAGATTTATGAGGAGTCTGAGGTTCAGACAGCACGAGTCCAACTTGAGTTGAAAGGACGTGCCATTGTGCGCCGTATTGAACGCTGTAGCTTGGGAGAAGCAACAGTGGTTGATGCTGGTGAGCTTCTCTTCTTTGAAGGAAGATAATTATAGATAATTATTTTAGCTCCAACTCTTTCTTGATTTCTTCAATCTCCTTTTGATTGGGTTTTTTAGGAAAATTATAGATTCTTGAGAAGGTTTCGTTTGCCATTGGTCTATTGCAGTTAGAGCATCCTGCTGTCTGAAAAGCTTCACCTTCTTCTATGATTCCAAGTATGGTGTTCCTATCTACTCCATAATCGCAGAGCACACCTTTGTTGAAACTCATAGCACCATAGGATGAGAGTCCTTTCACAATGAGGTAGCGTGCAAGCTGTACAGCACGGTAATGCTTGATATCTACCTTTTTTTCTGGGAGCTGGGTTCCTGGAATGCAGGTATAGGAAAAAAGAGCGGGATTTACTCCATATTTCCATAGCTCATCAATGATACTCACAGCCTCCTCATCACTCTCACCCATCCCAAGAATAAGATGCGTTCCAACATTTTCAAATATTTTCGAAGCCCGTTTAATCCCTTCGATATGCTTGCTCCATGAAAAAGGTCCTCCTGCTCCTTTGCCTTTAATTCTATCAAACAGATCCTTGGTGCAGGCATCAAGCGGAATCACGATGTTGTCTACTCCTATTTTTTTAAGTAGCATGTAACGTTCGTCGCTTAATGGAAAAACAGATAAGGATATGGGAATCTGGCTTTCTGAACGAATTTTTTTTATTAAATAAGTAGTATCCTCCCACCATGTATCGTAGAGTATTGTTTGAATGCATACACGAAAAAGATAACCCCTTTCATAAGCCATTCTGAGCCTTAATACCACATCATCAAGCTCCACAGGAAGGTACACACCTCTTGCTATATTGCTCAGATTTGCTGTTGAATTCCTTGCCTGAGCACAGAACAGACAGTTTGCCCTGCATCTTTTTTCAGTATATATCTGTAGGTATGCTGTGGTTGGAGGAAAATCCATTTGTACAAGCTCAAGCCCAAGCACACCCAGAGTTCCTATCGAAGCTCTTACTTTCATAAAGTTATCTTATCCCTAATTACATGCTATTGTCATTAAAAAACCTTGTCTTTTCGTTAGAGGTCAAGATTGATGCTTTAGTACTAGCTCAAAAAGATGTACGCTATTCCCAAATAAGTCCCTGTGCCTATTATATCTGATAACGTTGTGATAAGAGGTGTACTTGCTGCTGCAGGGTCTTTTTTAAATTTTGTGAAAATAAATGGGAGCAGCACACCAATAACGCTCCCTAATATAACATTTATTATCATAGCCAATATAACAATCTGTGCAATCAGAAAACTTCTACCCCTAATAATGCCCATAAAAGAGATGCCGAGACCCATTGTTATTCCCAATCCTCCAGCTACTAAAAGCTCTCTACCTATAAGATGCGCCCAGTCATTCATTTTTATTGTGTCAACCGCCATGGCTCGTATTACCAGAGTTGCAGCTTGAGACCCAGCATTGCCAGCGGTATCCACTAACACAGGTAAAAATGTTACAAGAACAACATATCTTGCAATCGTCTTTTCAAAACCTTGTATAATACCTCCTGTAACCATGTCCATAAAAAGAAGTGCTATAAGCCATGTAACCCTGCTCCTGTATAGTTTACTTAGAGGAACCTCTTTTAACTTTGTGATAAAATCCAGTCCTACGTGTGTTGGTTCAATACCTGTAAATTTTGTGAAATCTTCGGTCTGTTCCTTGCGCATGACATCAACAATGTCATCAATCGTAACTATTCCCAACAAGTGTCCTTCATTATCTTTAACAGGAAGAGCAATAAGGTCATATTTCTCCATAAGCTTAACAGCTTCTTCTTGGTCAGCATAGGCATTGATTGAGATAATATGGTTACCCATAATAGATTCGACAGTTTGTTCAGGGTCTGCTAAAATTATTCTTCTTAAAGGGATATCGTTAATTAAATGCCATTCATCATCAACCA
>CAZCRM010000163.1:0-3150 GCA_964501085.1 uncultured Methanosarcinales archaeon
TTGATATAACCTACTATGCTGCAGGTGAGGGAAGGCGTCTTTTTGGAGAAACCACCCCCTCAGAGTTACCAGATAAGTTCTGCATGACAATACGAAGACCCATAGGTATTATAGGTATGATCACCCCATGGAATTTTCCTCTTGCCATACCAGCTTGGAAGATTATGCCAGCTTTAATCTCAGGGAATACCATAGTATTCAAACCAGCAAGCGATACCCCAATATTAACACTTGAACTTGCTAACATACTCACACAGGCTGGGCTTCCAAAAGGTGTGTTAAATGTGGTTATGGGTTCAGGAAGTACTGTTGGTAGTGCAATGGTGCATAATAAAAAAATTAGAGCCATATCCTTCACAGGCTCATTAGAGGTCGGAAAGTAGATAATGAGCGAGGCAGGTAAAGATATGAAACGTGTATCCCTTGAACTTGGAGGGAAGAATCCCATCATAGTGATGGACGACGCCAATCTAAATCTTGCTATAGATGGGGTGATATGGGGCGCCTTTGGAACAACAGGGCAGAGGTGTACTGCTGCAAGCAGGGTAATCGTGCATGAAAGAGTATTTAATACGTTTCAGGAAAAGCTCGTGGAAAGAGCAAAACAGCTCAAGCTTGGAAATGGTCTTGATGAAAATATTGATATGGGACCTCTGATCAACGATTCTCAACTCAAGAAGGTTGCTAGGTATGTGGAGATTGGAAAGAATGAAGGTGCTAGACTGATTCTTGGAGGTAAGGCTGTTAAACCTCTACCAGGATACTTCTTTGAACCCACCATATTTACAGAGGTAACCCAAGATATGCGAATAGCTCAGGAGGAAATCTTTGGTCCTGTTGTGGCTTTGATCAGAGCTAACAATCTTGATGAAGCAATAGAAATAGCTAATTCTGTTGAATACGGTCTTTCCTCTTCCATTTACACAGAGAACATGAGAAATGCCTTTAAGGCTATTGAAAAAATCGAGGCAGGCTTGACATATATCAATTCATCCACCATTGGTTCAGAGGTTCATCTTCCTTTTGGTGGGGTGAAATCCACAGGAAATGGTGCAAGAGAAGCGGGATCTACTGCCATAGAAGAGTTCACAGAGATAAAAACAGTGTATTTCGATTACAGTGGAAGGCTTCAGAAAGCTCAGATTGATGTTGAGGAAACATGAGAACACTAAGCAAGAGATCAAAGGAAGTCATAGAAAGGGATCATAGGGTGGTCTCCCCTTCAATGACACGACCCTACGAGCTTGTAGTAGAGCGTGCAGAGGGTTCAACAATCTTTGACGTGGATGGGAATAAATACATTGACTTTGCTTCAAGCGTGTCTGTGATGAATGTAGGCTATCACAATAAAAAGGTAAGAGAGGCGGTATGCTCCCAGATACAAAAAATGGTTCACTGTGGTTTTTCGGATTTTTATTCAGAAGTGCCTGTAAAACTCTGTGAAAAACTCTGCGAGATGACGGGATATGAGAAGGTATTCCTCTCAAATTCAGGTGCTGAGTCAGTGGAAGCAGCCATGAAGCTCGCTTTCTGGTACACAAAGAAAAATAGCATGATAGCTTTTTATCGAAGCTTCCATGGAAGAACTCTTGGCGCTCTCTCCCTTACAAGCTCAAAGATGCGACATAAGGAGCATTTTCCTTCCTTTAGAGTGGTGCATTCGCCTTATGCATACTGTTATCGATGCTCTCTTAACCTGGAATATCCAGGGTGTGGTATTGCCTGTGCAAAAGAGATAGAGAATAAGATTTTCAAAAGAGAGCTCTCTCCAAAGGACGTAGCTGCTATCGTTGTTGAGCCAGTACTGGGTGAGGGGGGATTTGTTGTACCCCCTGCTGAGTTTCATAAGGAAATCAGAAGGATATGTGATGAACATAACATTCTTCTGATAGCAGATGAGGTTCAGAGCGGTGGATTTCGAACGGGTAAGTTTATGGCCATGGAGAATTTTGGTGTGAGGGCTGATATTGTCGCCATGTCAAAATCCATTGGTGGTGGAATACCTCTTGGTGCCACGTTATCGTCGAGTGAGATCATGAGCTGGCCTCCTGGTACTCATGCCAATACCTTTGGAGGGAATCTTCTTGCAGCAGCAGGAGGGCTTGCCACCCTTGAGTTTATGGAGAGCAATAAGCTTGGTGAGAAGGCGATTGAGAAAGGAAGGTATATCATGAAACGTCTGAATGAATTTAAGAATGAATATGATATAATAGGGGATGTGAGAGGATTGGGTCTCATGATAGGGATTGAACTTGTGGAAGAAAACAAAGAACCTGCTGTGGAAAAGCGTGATGCAATAGTAAAGCATGCGGTTGAGAATGGTTTAATACTCTTACCTGCTGGGGATTCTGTTATCAGGATTGCACCACCTTTAATAATATCAAAGGAGGAAATCGATAAGGGTCTTGAGATATTTGAGGATGCTATCAAAAGTGTGATGTCAAAACCCGCTTGAAGCGAAGCGAAAAGCGGCGCATTAACAAGAATATATCCTGATTTCAATTTTATAAGGCGCCCAGCTTCGCTGCGACTTAACCAAAACCATCCAGTGAAGAACTTCACCCTGAAGGGCGAGGCATCTGTCTTTTTTGCTGAATTTTTTGGATTTAATACTGCTTAGAGTATCTTTTATTCTGCGTATTTTGAGAGAGCTCTCCAGGGAATTCATGTAAAGTAGCGTCAATCCATTTGACAGCGTATATCTCATCAACACCGTATCTTCTGTATGTTGATGCAAAAAGCGTGTCTGCTTGGTAACACACCACTGCTTTTTTTGTATTATACCAAGGATAATCTTCTTTAAACATGTCTTCATATATTAACAGTTGTCCAAGCGCCTCTTTTTCTATATTCCCAGTTTTGATTTCTATTATCCAGATAGTATTACCTATTTTACATATTGCATCTATTTCCTGAATTCTGTTTACTATGCCGAATCCATATTCTGGGGGTTTTAATGTTTGTTGTACCACTTTTTTGTTTTTAAACTCCAATACAGGCAAGTTCAGTCTTTTAAACCCTATAGCAATCTTTCGAATGTATTTTTTCTCTTGAATTGGAATGTGTTTCTCAGGTAAATTTTTACTGATTAACAAATCAAATAAATAATCCTCTGAAACTTTTTCTTCTTCATACATTTTACCCACTCTT
>CAZCRM010000164.1:0-3126 GCA_964501085.1 uncultured Methanosarcinales archaeon
GGGCCGGTAGCTCAGGGGTAGATCGCTCCCTTGGCATGGGAGAGGCCTCGGGTTCAAATCCCGACCGGTCCATGTATTTTTAATGTTAAGTTCCCATCTGTTCAAGCCAGTTGATACTTCCTGGCAAGAATCTTTCTGGTATTTTTCCCTTTTTAAGGGATTCTATTATGTTTTTAATGCATTCTGCAACCTTGTGAGGGGTTTTATCAGTGGTATCTATCTCAAACACCTTTTTGCATCTTTCAACAGCTTCGATGAGTATAACATCCACTGCCTCTGCCTCCACATTCTCCTTTATTTTTTCTGGAGGATATCCTTTAACCCTGAGTCTTTTTTCTAAAACCTGTGGCGAAGCTCTGAGCAAAATAACAGCATCTACATCAAGCAGATGAGAGAAATGCCCTTCTATGATTATATCATCTTTTATAGTTTGCTTTACCCTTTCCTTTATCGTATCAATCTCTACAATATAGGAATCACGCCTCTCATCCCTGCCTGAATAAAGCTTCTCACTAAGAACAAGCTGGTTGAGGTCAAGGACAGGGTAATGCTGTCTCAGAATCCTGCATGCTGTGGTTTTTCCTGTACCTGGCGTGCCTGAGAGAGCTATAATCATAATATTTTATGTAAGGCTTCTATCACCCGTTCATTCTGATCTTTTTTACCTATGGTTATGCGTATCAAGTAGTTTCCTGCCCCTCTAAAAGAGGCACAGTCCCTCACTATAATACCCTCTTTCAAGAGCAGTTCAGAAACCTCGGATGAGGTTTTTGGAAATGTGTTTATAAGAACAAAATTTGCTTCTGAAGGGTAAACCCTGCATAATGCTCCAAGTGCTTTGATTAATTGCTCTCTTCCTTTTTTCACCATCTCTATGGTTTTTCTAAGATGCTCCTTATCCTTTAATGCTGCAATAGCGCATGCAGAGGATAACACATCCACAGAGAAAGGAGTCATTACCTTTGTGTATTCCTTGCTCACCCATGATGGAGTTATTGCGTATCCGATACGCATGCCAGCAAGAGCAAACGCCTTTGAGAAGGTTCTTCCAATAACAAGATTATCATATTCTTTTACTAGCCCTATAAGACTCTTCTCCGCAAATTCCACATAGGCTTCATCGATGAACACCATAGCATTAACTGACTCTATAATTGCCCTTGCATCCTCCTCCTTAATAACATTACCCGTAGGATTATTGGGCGAACACAGAAAGATTATTCTTGTGTTGCTATTTACCTTACTGATAATCTCCTCAGGTATTACCTCAAACTCAGAGTTTCTGTTCACAAAGACAGGCTTACCACCATTGGCAAGAGTTGCAATCTCATAATAGCTGAAGGTAGGTATGGGTATGATCGTCTCAGAATCTGAGGATATAAAAAGCCTCATCAGGGTATCGATAATGCCATCCATCCCACTTCCTGAAACCACGATGTTTTCCATGGGATAAGAAGTATATTCAGATAACGCTTGTTTAAGTTCAAGAGCATCATATTCAGGATAGAGGTGAAGCTTATCAATGTTATCTTTAATCGCAGATTTAACAAGAGGTGAAACTCCTAGCACATTTTCATTCGACCCAAGCTTGATTATTTCATGCCCTACACCCTCAATGGATTTCCCTGGAATATAGGGTTTAATGTGCTTAATAGACGGACGTAGAAGAGTTTTAAACCTCATTCAGCACCTTTATTACTGTATCGATCTGTTGTTTTGTTATGATGAGTGGAGGAACAAGCCTCAGTACTCGCTCTGAAGTGCAGTTGAGCAGAACTCCCTGCTCCCTACATTTATCTGCGATATCACCGCAGTTTGTCGAAAACTCTACCCCTATCATTAACCCTTTCCCCCTCACCTCCTCAACATTGCTTAGCTTTTTTAATTTACCCATCATATAATCTCCCAACTCTCTTGCTCTTTCCACAAGTTTTTCCTTTTTTATCACCTGTATGTTTGCAAGGGCTGCAGCACAGGAAAGTGGATTTCCGCCAAAGGTTGAGGCATGATCCCCTCTTTGAAAATGCATCGCAACCTCTTCGCTGGCAAGCATGGCACCCATGGGAAATCCACCACCCATGGCTTTGGCTACAGTCATTATATCTGGAGCTACACCAGAATGCTGTTTTGCAAACCACCTACCAGTCCTTCCAAATCCTGTCTGAACCTCATCAAGAATCAATAATATGCCTGCCTCATCGCAGATCTCACGCACATGTTTAAGATATTCATCAGAAGGAACTATCACACCTCCTTCACCCTGTATGGGTTCAAGAAACACACCAGCAGTGTTTTGATTGATAGCTTTTCTTATGGCATCGGCATCATTGTACGGCACAAACTTCACAGGTAACAAAGGCTCAAAGGGTTTGCGAAATTGTTCCTTATGGGTAAGGCTGAGAGCACCTATTGTTCTTCCATGAAAGGCGTGTTGTGTGGAGATGAACTCCTTTCTGCCCGTAGCCTTACGTGCAAGCTTTAGAGCAGCTTCTATGGCTTCTGTACCAGAGTTACAGAAAAACACACGATCCATGTCTGTTAGCTTAACGAGTTCCTCTGCCAGAGATGCCTGATTTTCGGTATAATAGAGATTTGAAACATGTATTAGCTTCTCAGCCTGCTGTTTTATTGCCTCCACAACCTCAGGATGACAATGTCCAACGTTATTCACTGCTATACCTGCCACGCAATCAATGTATTCTTTTCCATTAACGTCTATTACCACAGCACCTCTTGCCCTTTTTATTGCTATAGGCTGTCGAGTATAGGTCTGAAACAGATACTTTTCTGATTTCTGTACGATTTCGTTATAATTCATGTTAGGGAGGCGCAATAAACCTGTTTTTTGCAAATTCATCAAGGATTAGCTTTTTTTCAGGAAGATCTCTTTCATTACATCCTTCTTTTTTCCATGCCTCTATTGATTTAAAAATGAAGAATATGCCATGTTTTTCTTTACAGGTTTTAAGATTCTTATCTTCTGCTTTGTCAAGGAATTCACGGAATCCTTTAATAAGGTTCATAGGGTTTAAAGACGATGTAATGGATAATGAAACTTGCTATATATTCAATTAAGCTTAACAATCGTTAATGAACCGATATGCACATCTTTAAACCATTTCATCA
>CAZCRM010000165.1:0-3100 GCA_964501085.1 uncultured Methanosarcinales archaeon
CCCTTACCCTTCTCACCAAATCTGCAAAAATCGACCCGCCTGGTATGATTAAAACACTCTCTCCCTCCTCCTTACTATATTTAATGATTTCTTTAACAAGTTCCTTTGCTTTATGCATAAGACTTCCACCAATCTTTACCACAATCATACTATCTGCTAACACAGCCTTATTTAAATATATAGTGTATACATGCTATCATGAGAACCATTGACTGGAATCATGAAAACAAGAGTATTGTCATAATCGATCAAACTTTGCTTCCCAGAGAATACAAGATTATTGAATGCCATACCCTTGATTCACTCTGTGAAGCCATACAATCTCTTCGCATAAGAGGTGCTCCTGCTCTTGGAGCCGCGGGAGGTTTTGGCATCGCTCTTGCAGCCTCGAAAAGTAAAGCAAGGTCGTTGAGTGAATTCATGCATCATATCAAAAATAGTGCAGAAAAAATTATAGCAACAAGACCTACTGCAGTGAACCTCTCATGGGGTGTGAAGCGTGTTATTAAAGCCATGCAGAGCGCTAATAGCATAGAAGAGGCAAAAAGGCTTGCCCTTGAGGAGGCAAAGGCAATAGCAGATGAGGATGTAAAGATAAACAGAAAGCTTGGAGAGTATGGTGCTTCACTGCTTGAAGACGGAGATACTGTGCTCACGCATTGCAATGCAGGAAGACTTGCCTGTGTTGACTGGGGCACAGCTCTCGGAGTGATACGCTCAGCATGGGAGCAGGGAAAGAAAATAAAGGTTATTGCATGCGAAACAAGACCCCTCAATCAGGGAAGCCGTATAACCACGTGGGAGCTCATGCAGGATAATATTCCAGTAACTCTTATCACAGATAGCATGTCTGGTTATGTGATGAAGAAAGGGATGGTGAACAAGGTTATTGTTGGTGCTGACAGGATAACAAGAGATGCAGTGTTCAACAAGATAGGTACCTATACCCTCTCTGTTCTGGCAAAGCATCATGGAATTCCCTTCTATGTGGCAGCACCAATCTCAACCTTTGATTTTGAGCATCGTGAACATGAAATTGAAATCGAGCTAAGAAAACCTGATGAGGTGAGGTATGTTGAGAGGTGTCAGATCGCACCCAAAAATGTTGAGGTTTATAATCCAGCGTTCGATGCCACACCAATAGAGTACGTGAGCGCCATAATAACAGAGAAGGGGATTCTGTACTCTCCCAATGAAATGCAAAAGATTGCTTGATATAGTGTAAAGAATATATTGTATTAAATTAATGTAAAAACTATTAATTGTATTTTTTTCACTGAATTTCTATCTGTATCCCATAACATTTAAGTATTCTTAAGCCTTTGTATAGTTAATAGGCTCCTCGGCTGTACTTTAGGAGCTGGGTTGGGCTTGGGTCTTTGACCCATAATGCCTGTGAACCAGTCCCAAACCAAACTCCCCTTATGAACAGCACCCCTGAAAAGGAAGGGGACTTATCAGTGATTCAGTGTGCGAGGGGAGAAATCACCGCTTTTAAGCGGGGGTAATTTAGATTGAATATAACAAAACATTATCTCTGTTTATTGGGATGTGAAAAGCATTGCCTGAAAACAAATATATGGTTTCTTTGAGGCTGGATGAATACCTTAGGGTGCTGAAACTGGCTAGAAAACCTACAAGAGAGGAGTTTACCGTGATTGCAAAAGTAGCGGGAGCAGGTATATTACTTGTAGGACTGATCGGATTTCTTATTTATCTGTTTATGGTGGTGATGCCAGGGTGGTTGACATGAACGAAGACTCTCCAATCTATGTTATCAAGACAACAGCCAATCAGGAAAGGTCAGTGGCAAATCTCATTGAAAAGGTAGCAAAGAAGAACAAGCTTGATATCAGTGCTGTGCTTGCTCCAGATGGACTGAAAGGATATGTACTTGTTGAAGCTGAGGCTCCTGAGATTGTGGAGCAGGTGATTCAGACTCTCCCTCATGCACGTGCCATGGTAAAAGGAAAGACCAGTTTTTCTGAGGTAGAGCATTTCCTGACGCCCAAGCTTACTGTCACAGGTATCACAGAAGGCAGTATCGTGGAACTCATCTCTGGACCCTTCAAAGGTGAAAAGGCAAGGGTTAAGCGGATTGATGAAGCTCATGAAGAAATCACTGTTGAGCTGTTTGAGGCTATGGTACCTATTCCTGTAACAGTACGTGGTGATAATGTGAGAGTACTGAAACGAGAGGAAACAGAATAAATAAAGGAGTGATAAAATGGCAAAGGTAGTGGAAGCGTTGGTTACAGGTGGACAGGCAACCCCTGGACCTCCTCTTGGTCCTGCTCTTGGTCCTTTAGGGGTTAATATAAAGGCGGTTGTTGATAAGATCAATGAAGAGACAAAAGCCTTCAGTGGGATGCAGGTTCCTGTTAAGGTGATTGTGGATGATAACAAACAGTTCACAATTCAGGTAGGTACTCCGCCAACATCTGCACTCATACTAAAGGAAATCGGAGTTGAAAAAGGTTCTGGAAAGCCTAATAGTGAAATCGTTGGAAATCTTACCCTTAAACAGGCTATAAAAATCGCAAGAATGAAGAAGAACGACACACTCGCAAAGTCGCTGAAGAATGCTGTGAAAGAGGTGATTGGTACATGCGTTTCTCTTGGTGTGAGCTTTGAGGGTTTGAAACCAAAGGAGGCGATTCAAGCTATAAACAGTGGAAAGTTTGATTCTGAGCTTTCCGAACCTCTATAGATTTCATATAATCTCTTTTCTTCACATTTAAACCACTCTGAGCGAAGCGAAGAACGGCACTTTTAAGAGATGAGAAAATAAGGAAGAAATGCCCAAACTCCCATCTTTTTAAGCACTATAATATTCAGTTTTCCAGATATCTTCTCCAAAATCCAAAATCAATTTTTCAATATCGCTTTTTACCTCTTTCTTTTTGAAAAATCCGTTTTCCTTATCAACTACAACGCCAAGGTACTTTGATTTCTGGATTTCTTCTTTTGGGCAGCAGACTGTTACTTCATAGGCATACTCTTTGTTTCCAAATCTCTTATACCTGATAAAACTCATAATTAAGTATTTGACACTCTCCACGACTGAAGTCTGGAGATTCTGGGTTTGTCGGCTTATGCT
>CAZCRM010000166.1:0-3008 GCA_964501085.1 uncultured Methanosarcinales archaeon
GGCCCCGCAATATCATCGGTGCACAGGACTGGATGATGCCGTAAACGATGACCCACACGGCAAGAAACGCCCCTACTTCACTGAAGCGCCAACCCAGCATATATAGTTAGTATAATTGTAATTTTGATAGCTTTAATAGCCTACACCTTGCTGGAAAACAGTGAATCACTAAGTTCAGAATCCAACGCCAAAAGTGACAAAGTGACATATGATAAACTTGAACTACCGTATTTTGCCCAGAAAACTGTGCGTGTGGAAGAGGCATACACCTTTGCTGCACAAAATCAGGACAAGGTTATGTACATTGCCTGCTACTGTGGATGCGCCAATATGCAGCATTCTGACAAGCTTCTGCAGCACAATAGCTTGAAAGACTGCTACATCAGACCTGATGGTAGCTTTGAACCACATGCTTCAGCATGCAAGATATGCAATGATATAACACTTGAGGTAAAGGAACTCCTTGGAAAAGGATATTCGCTAAAAGAGGTAAGAAAAGCCATTGATGAGAAATATTCAGGTCGTGGTGTGGGAACAAATACTCCGCTTCCGCCATAATAATACTTTACATCAACCGTAAAGTAGATATTACACTTGATGAATATATAAAATTAAGAGGAGGTCATGATGAAAAAAATATTCATCCTCATTGGTTTACTCACAGCTATTATAGTGTCTGGATGCTTAAGCACATCTGAGAATGCATCAGAGAAGGAAACAATAGATTATTCTACTCCAAGGATAAACTCAGAGGCTGGGATAACAATATCTGTTACCTATCTTCCTGATATAAAAGATGCCACTGCATTCTATATCAAGGTTACTGCCCATAAAGACTACAACGATGATTTTGAGAAGATTTCTTACCTCAGGGACTCTGATGGTAAAATATACAAACCACTTTCTTATGAGGGCACCAGAGGGCATCATGCAGAAGGAATACTTCGGTTCCAGCGGATAGAAAGTAAAAGTTTTGAACTTGTAATCCAGGATGTTGCGGGAGTGAAAGAGAGAGTATATAAATGGTAGACGAAAAGAGGTTGAAAAAAACAATTGCATTACTCGCTGTGTTTGTTCTTATAGGTTACTTCTTATATCAGCCAGAACCTAGAAAAAGCATATTCACTGAAACTCTCGGCGACATGACCCTGGTAAGATATGAGACTGGTGAGGCTGCTGCCATGCAAATCTCAGACATATATGGTCTTAAGGATATACCAATAGCAAAAGCATACTCTGCTGTGTACGTGGGAAGCAACGGCAGCATGCATGTATGGGTTGTGGAGACTGAAAATCATAATATTGCATATGATGCCTTCAAAGTCATGAATTCCAAACTTGGAGCTTTAGAGGGGCATGAATATTCTGGCGACGTAGGCCAGACAGAATCACATCGCAATGAGGTCAATATGATGGGTAATTTCACTAATCCCGTAAGAGTTGATATATTTGACTTTCAGAAGCCTGAGGTATATTTTATGCGGGTAAATAACCTGTACCACTATTATTATCTTAAAATGAATTATAAAATAGGAAGGATTTACTGGATTACTTTTGATTATCCAGATATTGGCTACCAGAAAGCAATGGTAAAGCAAGCTATAATGAAGATATGATATGCGGAAAAAATAAACCCGAATTATATCTTGCAATATTCATCATCGCAGTAATAGCATCAACAGCATTACTGTATTTCCAGACACAAGAAAACACATATGGTATATTTCCTGAAAAACTGGGTGATATGAATATTGCACTATATAGAGAAGGAGAGGTAGCTATGGCAGAGATCAGAAGTCTTCACAATAGAGCCATAGAATTAGAAAACGGCTACATAGCAATCTACACAAGCTCATCAGGTAATAAAGCTAAATTCTGGGTATCAGAATCCGAAAATAGCGAGACTGCAGAATCACTTCTTATGGCTATGAACAGCATGGTTGGAAAAACAGGTATGTTCAGCGAACCTACACAAAGAAGCATAGAAGGCATTACAGTTTATTATGTAAACGGGCTTGGTGAACATCACTATTTCTGGGCAAAAAATAACAGAGTGTTCTGGGTGCAGATAAATAATCCTGACCCTGAGTATCAGGTTAGTATTGTGAGAGAATCTATTAAAGTGATTGCTAACAGTTAAAAATATAGAGGGTGTTAATACCTGTGAAAAGATTGGGTGATATCATTGCCATTGGTTTTATAGTACTCATAATTTTCACACTATTATCCGGACTTTTCTCACTTCTTGGCTTTGACAGCCCTGTAAATATCGAGGAGAATCATAACAGTTTTACAGAATACGCCTATGATAACTGGATTGCAGTACTTCTGGGTATAGGACTTTTCTCTTTTTTTACGCTTAGCTTCCTTGTTCCTGTAAAGAAACGAGAATGGCGTACTGTGGGAGTTTACGAGGCTTTCATAATAGCTCTGTTTACAGAGATGTATGGATTTCCGCTGACGATCTTCATTCTCTCTTCTGTATTCGGGCTGAAGCTTTCTTTTGGGCATGTTCAAGGGCATCTACTTGCTCTGCTTATAGCACAGAAAGGGATCATGAGTATGGAAAGTGCATGGAAGCTTGTAATGACGATAAGCACTACTTTGATATTCTTTGGATTCTTCTTGATGGCAAAAGGCTGGAGCAGAATACATGTAGCAAAAGGAGATTTAGTAATTGATGGCATTTACAGGTATGTCAGGCATCCTCAGTATCTCGGGCTTATGATAATTACATTGGGGATGCTCATTCAATGGCCAACTATTATAACTCTTGCCATGTGGCCTGTTCTTATTGTAATGTATTATAGACTTGCAAGGAAAGAAGAAAAAGAAGCAATACAGGTTTTCGGGGAAAGATATGTGGATTATATGCAACGCACACCCATGTTTTTGCCATCTATAAAGAAATTATTGTTTTGTGCTAAACTTTTTATACTAAAATTACATAATTTAATCTATGGGTAGAAATCGAATATATGAAGTAAAAAAGCATATGTCATCTGAAG
>CAZCRM010000167.1:0-2995 GCA_964501085.1 uncultured Methanosarcinales archaeon
GTAACAAGAGATACAACTCTTGAGGAACTGAAACATCTGTGGGAACGATACGACTACAATGTGTTTCCTGTTGTAGAGGGAGGAGAGATTCTCGGAGTGGTGACAAAACTTGATTTTCTGAAGATATTCGCCTATGATCCAGAGCGACTGATCCCTGACCTTAAGGCAATATTTGCAAAAAATGCAGGAGATATAATGTCAAAGGGAATAATATCTGTTACTCCGCAAGAGTCTATCAGGGATGTAGCTCTTCTAATGATGAATGAACGGGTACGAAGTGTGCTTGTGACTGATGAGACTAAACAGCATCTCAAAGGCATTATAAGCAGGGGAGATGTTGTGAAACTGGTGAAGGTTAATTAACATTAATCACCCTTCCATCCTTTTGTAGGTCCTCTGACAAAAGCGGGTTTGAGGAGAGGAGGAGTAATGAGAGTAGTTACTATGGACATCACCACGGCAATTACATAAATAGGTTGCTGGATGATTCCCTCCACTAAACCTACATAAGCTACAATCAGGCCCACCTCACCTCTTGGAACCATGCCAACCCCTATTCTTAGCGCTCCATGATAGTTAAACCCGCTGAAGTATGATACAATACCACATCCAAAGGCTTTTCCTATTATGGCGAATACCAGTATTATGACTCCAAGACCTGCTATACTCACAGCCTTTGTCAAATCTACCAGCATTCCCATGGCAACGAAAAATATTGGTACAAGGAAATTAAAAACAGGTGTGAGTTCCTCTATCAGCTGTTCTTTATGTGCAGAGGCTGATAACGCCAGCCCTGCTGCATAAGACCCTATTATCATGGCAAGCCCTATATAGTCTGCAAGATATGAAATCACAAAACCAATAACTATTGCAATCACTGTTAATGCACCAGCTGTTTTGAATTTACTCAATAAATTGGATATCTTCTCTGAATATTTAAGCCCGATATAGAGCACAAGCCCCCAGAACACAGCAGCTTTCACCACAATCCAGATGATGTCCGTAGTTATGCTCTGTGGAACAACACTATACCACATACTATCAATAAGATTGTGTTGCTTGGTACCTGCAGCAACCCCTATAATGCCCACAACCATGGCGAGCACGATGATACCCAAGATATCGTCAATAACCGCTGCTGCCAGTATGCAAGTACCTTCCTCAGAGTTTAGCCTATCAATATCCTTCAACACCCGTGCTGTGATGCCAACACTTGTAGCTGTGAGTATCGCGCCTGTGAAGAGTGCTACGTATTCAATTGGCTCTCCTGGAGGAGGGGTATACCATAGCTTGATAGCAAAATAACCAAGTGCAAAAGGAACTATCACCCCTCCAAAGGCTACGAAACCTGCAATCTTGCCGAACTTCAGGAATTGTTCCACATCTGTCTCGATGCCTGCAAGAAAGAGGAGAATCACAACACCTATCTGTCCGATGAGGTCAATCTCAGGGGAAATCGGAATTACTCCAGGATAAAGAGAGAAGCCTAAATATGGACCAAGTGCGAAAGGACTTATGATAACACCTGCAATCAGCTCTCCAAGCACACCTGGTTGTTTTAAACGTTCAGCTATCTCGCCACCAATCTTTGCAACAAACAACATTATAGCAAGACTGAGTATAACATGGGGAACATCAATTGAGCCAGAAGCCTCTGCTGCCAAAGCTAAAGGAGCGAATATAAAAATCAGTATTATGCCTGCAAGATAGCATCTCATATGGGGTTGCAATAGTTCAGGGTATAAATAAGTTTTTTTATTTGTTCAGCATGCATAGGCTTAACAGTAAATTTGAAATATCATTATGTTAATGATTATTATCAAGGAGGTATGCCCAATGTCTGATAGAAAATACGTGATAGAAACCAGACGATACATTGGGGAAGATGGTAAGGTCACCTTTGATAAATGGATTACGAGTGCAAATGTGATAGAGATAAAACACGAGGATCAGTATCTAGTATTCTTCCCGCTTGAAGGAGAACATGCAGGAAAGAAGCACTATATTCCATTCTCTAACATTCATGTGGTGAGGGAATTATAGTTATACAATGGGAGTGCCTTCGGTTCTGGTGAGTTCTCTGAAGGCAAGCATCAATTTTTTTGTAATCTTGCCAGGTCTTCCATTCCCAATAACCCGTCCATCTACTTTGGTTATAGGAGCTATTTCAGCAGCCGTACCAGTAACAAAAATCTCATCAGCAGTATAGATATCAAAAAGACCTATATTAGCTTCTGATACTTCAATTCCCTCTTTGATCGCCAGTTCTATTGTAGCTTCCCTTGTTATTCCTTTCAGGTTGTTAAGCGTGGGTGGTGTGATGATTTTGTTTTTCTTCACAATAAAAATATTATCTCCAGAACCCTCTGAGACATTGCCTCTCACATCCAGTATTATCGCTTCATCTCCACCTTTTACATTTGCCTCGATCTTGGCAAGAATGTTGTTCAGATAATTCATTGATTTGATGTTAGGTGGGAGAGCTTCTGGTGCATTTCTTCTTATGCATACAGTAACCGCTGTAAGCCCCTTTTCATACAAATCACCATACATAGCACCCCATTCCTGAGTGATGATAATTACCGTGGGTTTCGGGCACTTTCTGGGGTCAAGACCCAAATCTCCCTCCCCCCGAGTCACAATGGGACGTATGTAGGCATCTTTCAGATTATTCTTCTTCAGTGTCTCTATAATGGCATTTTTCATCTCTTCCTTTGAAAGGGGAATCTTGAGGTCTATCGCTTTTGCAGAATCATACATTCTGTCAAGATGTTCATCCAGTCTGAAGATTCTACCATTGTATGCTCGTATCCCTTCAAAAACCCCATCACCATATAAAAATCCATGATCAAATATCGAAACCTTTGCTTCATGTTTTGGTACATAATTCCCATTGACATAAACCAGTTGAACCATAAATATCCCTACGTTGGAAGTAGAACTTAAAATTTTTGAGGATATTGATAAGTGGAAAGCATTTATAGATTACTCTTAT
>CAZCRM010000168.1:0-2980 GCA_964501085.1 uncultured Methanosarcinales archaeon
ATCTCCTCATCACTAAGATAACCCAGTGTTGCCATCGGGTCTATGTCAGATTTGATTGCTAGAATCTTTGCTGTTCGTCTGCTGATACCCTTTATTCCTGTGAGAGCATACATCACACTCCTTTTACCCTCTAAATCAGTGTCAGCAATACGTACAATATGCTTTATTTCTTCATGGGCTTCTTCATTCATTTCTTTAGCCATATGATCCTCCTCTGGCTTTAGCCCCGGTACTACCGGCGCAGCCCGTAGAGTAGACTTAATACCTATACAAAGCATTTATATTTTATGTTACATTTAATAGTTTATACTACAGTCTGGAAGAACAAATTGAGTAAAGGCAGATAAATATATATAATCATCAATTGTTATATATTATAAATGGAACTCACACCAATTCAAAAGGAAATCCTGACAGCTCTGATTAATCTATACAGGGCAAGCAAACAGGCAGTGAAGGGTGAAGAAATAGCAGAGGTTATTGATAGAAACCCTGGTACAGTTAGAAACCAGATGCAGTCTCTGAAAGCGCTTGGACTGGTGGAGGGTGTGCCAGGACCCAAAGGAGGATATAAGCCAACTGGTGCAACCTATGAAGCTCTATGTTTATCTGAACTGGATAAAGAGACACTTGTACCTATCAAACGTAATGATGAGATTGTACCAAATGCCACAGCAGCAGAGGTCAGTTTTACCTCTGTTAGGCATCCCGACCTCTGCAATGCAAGGGTGCATGTTATCGGCGATATAAAGAAATTTGACGTGGGTGACCGTATTTCAGTTGGTCCTACGCCAGTGAACAAATTAGTAATGCGAGGGCAGGTGATTGGTCGAGACGATACTGAGAACGCCATATTATTCACTATAAACGAAATGGTCTCCCTGCCCAAAAGACCTGTTAAAGAGTATATCAAAAGAAAGACCATCCTAATTCCAGCAAATGCAACAATACAGGAAGCTTCTAGGATTCTTGTGGAGAACAAAATTCATGGGGCACCTGTGCAGGACAAGAACAATATTGTGGGCATAGTCACCTTAACAGATATCGGAAAAACCCTTGCATCTGGAAAAACCAGCCTCAAGATCAAGGATATCATGACAAAGAATATCATCTCGGTGAAAGGGGATATGCCACTTTATGAGGTGGTAAAGGTCTTTAATAAAAAGAAGGTAGGAAGACTTCTGGTTGAGGAAGATAACAAATTTATTGGTTTAATATCAAAAACAGACGTTCTGGATGAGCTTGCTGTTTACTGATTAACATTAACCATTCCGTTTTCATTATCCTTTTTCAGTCTTTTTGTGACCTCGATGAGTGGATGTTTGGCATAATCAAGTATTTTGATATCTGAGAGGCTATGTAGACCTGCTGATGCTGCTGTTTTTTCCATACCTAACACCACATCCTCGCTCACTGGAATAACATAGGCGTCCATGCTCTTGATTCCGAGTTTTTTTGCGGCTATAACTCTGTGATGCCCGTCTACAAGTAAGGTTTTACTGGGTTTTCTTATCACGACTATGGGTTCAGCCAGCCCTTTTCTCAGTTCATAGATTCTGCCATCAAGTTCGTCAGCATAAACTTTTGGTTGCGTTGGTATGAGTTCATCGATATTCACTGGCTCACGTATCACATCCACATGAATGTTATGCACCGCTTCGAGGGTTTTCTTCAATGTCCATACCTTTTTCGGGCTTGTTCTTTCTATCTGTGAACGTATAACATCAGTATTGGTGATAATTCCCTTAAGATTACCTTTACTGTCAACAACAGGTAGTTTGGATTTTCCAGAGCGGAAAAGCACCCTTGCCACATCACTCATGTCCATCTCTGTATCAGCAACAAGTACATCCCTACACATCACCTCAGCAACTTTTTCGTCCAGCCCTCTCTCAAGCAACCTTGCAGCAGAGATGTATCCTATTACTCTACCATTCTTCACAACAGGGAAACCATCATGCCCTGTTCTTTTTATGAGATCTATCACATTTTTAACCGTATCCTCAGGAGATACTGTGTACACCTCCTGAGTCATGTAGTCCTTGACCTTGGGATGATCTGTCATTGAGATTAAAGGTAACACGTCTTTATCACGTAAAAAACATTGCATCATCATTATCTCTAAACTCACAGAGGACACATCCGTGAGGGTGGGGGTGGAGTCCTCATAAATGTCCATGTTCTGGCGAGGCGAAGAATTAAAAAGATCAGCGGTACTATAACCACATAAGAAAGCTTCAAGAAAAGAACAGAATAGGAAAAATTAAGGTTAGGGTATACTGAAATATTGAACAGAAAATGCAAGGGTTATTAATTACCATAGAGGGTATTGATGGAACAGGGAAAACCAGTGTGGTTAATCTGCTTAAACCAAGATTTCCTGATGCTGTTTTTACGGTTGAGCCTACACATGGCTGGATAGGAGAGGTGGTTAGGAAATCAATAACATGTGATACTCATCCCCTAACTGAGCTTTTTTTGTTTGTCGCAGATCATGCAGAGCATCTTGCAAAGGTGATAAAACCTGCACTTTCTGAAGGAAAACTCGTTATCTCAGATAGATACTCTGACAGTAGGTATGCTTATCAAGGCGTAGCTCTTTCACATATCTTTGAGAATGCAATGGAATGGGTGCAGAGCATACATGAAGGATGGAGTATCACACCTAACTTAACGATTTTACTTACTATAGACCCAAGCATAGCGATTTCTCGGCTGGAAAAGCGAGATAATCATACCAAGTTTGAGAGACTTGAGTTTCTGAAAAGGGTTCAGGAGAACTTTCTTTTGCTTGCAGAAAAAGAGCCCAAGAGATTCGTTATTGTGGATGCTGCTCAAAAACTTGAAAAGGTAGTAGAAGATGTCGAGCATAGGATAAGGATGTTTAGTCAGCATCTCCCGTGACGGGAGCTTGCTCTCAGAAGGATAGCGATGCCATTTAGCCTCTTCATCAAGCCAGTTGCGAGGGCTGACTTCCCCG
>CAZCRM010000169.1:0-2970 GCA_964501085.1 uncultured Methanosarcinales archaeon
TATCAAGTTGCCAAAGTCCGTTTGGATTAGTATTGACTCTGTTTTTATTTTTTATCATCACCAACAACAAGTTAGCAGAACTGATTATCGCTTCTTATAATAACGTTGTTTCTCGCTGAATATGCACCCACAATATTTCTGCATGTATAGTTCATAGCTTTTTGCAAGCTCTCTTGATTCCTTGTATCCCTTCCTGAAATCCTCATAATAGAACTCTATACCATACTCATCTGCAATGGTTTCTCCAACCCTTGCAAGCATCTCATGTTTTTGATAGGGTGAGATTAGCAAGGTAGTGGTGAAGGCATCGAAATCCAGCAAGCTTGCGGTTTTTGCAGCTTCTGCAAGTCTATAAGTATAGCAGAACTTGCATCTATCCTTGGCATCAAGAGCCCCTCTGAGATAAGCTTCAAGGTCGTATTGGTCTATGTAAAGCACTCTTAGCCTAGCTATCTCCACGAACTTCTCAAGGGATTTCTTTCTGTTTCTGTACTCTGTATAAGGGTGTATGTTTGGGTTATAAAAAAAACCGGTTACCTCATGTCCTTCTTTTAACAACTGCTTATAAGGATAGGTAAAGCAGGGTGCACAGCATATGTGGACGAGAATTCGCATGATATTTATATTGTATTACTAACCTTAACCTTTATGCAAAAAAAATAATTTAGGTAAACGTGGAAACGTTTACCTCAATGGGTATGTCAATGCTTGAATCATTGAACATTGCATCTATCTGTTCAAGGTCGCTTTCGATTCCTATCTCCTCATTTTCAGAGGGGGGTGGTGTTGCAGGGACTTCTGTTTTCTGAGGGGTGGAGGATTCAGGTTTCTGGCTCACACACCCAGAAACTATTGCAATTAGGAGTAACGCTATGATCAGAAGCCTCATGCTATTCCTCCCTCCATTCACCGCTCACACTGAAGTTTCCTGTTGTTGAGTATGTTCCATTGCCATGCAGTAAAGCATAGCCTGTGCCTGTGACTGTGAGGCTAATATTATTGCCAGATACCCTGATTCTCACGTTATCACCTGTGATGTTGACCAGACCAAAACCTTGATATTTCACATCCCCATTACCAAGCTGGTTTTTACGTCCAGTTCCACTAGTTGTGACCTGGGAGTTACCGGACACTATCAGTGTACCGTTTCCAGAAATGGTAGCTGTCAGATTTCCTATGATTATTGCACTCCCGTTTCCACTGGCTTCAAGCGTGCCTGTTCCTCTCTTAAATACTACCCCATGTCTCAGTTTTTTAACCTCACGGAAAAAGCTGCGCAGTTCCTTACTTGCTTCTTTCAGTTTTTTATGTGTTTCCTTCTGTAGCTTATGGGCTTCACGTAGGAATGATAGTGCTTCCTTGCTGTCTACTACCATACCCTTGGAGTCAAAACCCTCATGAATATCATAGAGTTCAAGAGCTTGTTCATAGCTATCCCTGGCTTCATTTAATAGATTATTAAAATTCATGGCAATTTCCTCAAGCTCTGAGGTATCCTTACCCTCATCCTTCAGTTCTTCTATGGTGTTGTTCATTCTCACAGATACATTATCGCTTTTTGTCAGGAAGTTATCAATGGCATGATTTATCGCCATACCCATATAATACATGGACTCTAATTTTATGTTGACCCACTCATCCCTTAGCTGTTTTGCAGCGTCTGATAACTCTTGGGGTGTATCTGCGCTCTGTATAATTTTTTGTATATCCTCAAGATTAGCTATATGCTCATCTATGTTTGCAGAAGCATTAAAGGGTATGGTTTCGTTAATCTCCTCTAATCTGTCTTTCACCACCTCAAGATGGTTAATCATTAGATTCACTGCATTCTCCAGATACTCTCTGGTCCTGTTTATCAGTTTGTCTTTAGAGGGTTTATTTTTTAACGACCAAAAGGCTCGCTTTGCGTGAATATATCTTTCCTTTGCTTCTTCGAAGTTTTCTTTCGCTTTTTCGTATCGTTTCTTGAGTTTCTCATGTCTTTCCTTTATATCTTCAAATTTCTCAAAGCGATGTTCTTTCTTTTCATATTCATGTTCTTCTTCATGTTCATGTTTTTTTTCATGTTCTTTTTCCCTGGCATCTGCTACCACAATGCCTGTGAACATGCTAAGCACAAACATTGCTATAACAAGTAGTGCCAGTGCATTGAACAATTTTTTCATTCTGTATCACCTCCTTTAGCATGCAGCAACTTGCTGCTGATAGATAATATACATGCTAAATAGATAAAGATTCTTTTATATGTGAAAAATTTTAAGATTTTTAGAGCTTTAGAATACTTTATAATCTTTTATAAATCCTTTTTTACTTCAAAAAATAACTAAATAAATTGTAATAATAACATTAAAGGCTATGCTTATGCATTGAGATTCAGGAATTCAACGTTGTAGCATGTAGTTTAATCAAGGAAAACATTAAGTATAATCATCATAATCATATCATATGTATTATGGGTATCAATATATTGTGGGAGAGGATGAGTCAAAATATATTAATTGCCATAAATATTCTGTTGCTTGGAATTCAGATTTACTTGTTTAAATTATTAAGGGAATTGATAAAAAAAGATATGGAAATGAAAGAAAATCAGTCTACTATTGATATAAAGCAAAAAAATGCATCAATGGTAATTTCAGAAAAATACCTTATAAAACTTGAGGATGATCTCCCTGAAAGAGTGGAAAGTACAGGGGAAGAAGCAAAGAAGAGTATGGAGAAAGAGGAGGCAGTCGAAGATGAAAATAAAGAAATAAAAAAGAAAAAAACAACAAAAGAAGAAAAAACAAAGAAAAGGAAAAGAAAAAAATTATTTTAATTTTATCTGGAGCTTAGACAGGTTTCAGATATCCCCACTTATTCAACGCTTGCTTCAATTCTCTGTGTTTCTCGGCATAACTCTCCAAATCAATACCATCCATAGTAGCCTCAATTGCCTGTGTAACCGCTTTTGCACCTGCTCTTGTGCCT
>CAZCRM010000170.1:0-2960 GCA_964501085.1 uncultured Methanosarcinales archaeon
AGTAACAAAGGATGAAGTATCTTAATGCAATAATCCCAGCGAAGCTGGCGCATAAGAAAAAAGTGTTATTTTTATCTTCTTAATGCGCTTTCGCTTTACTCAGATTGACTGTACAAAGATCGATTTATTTATATAAAAGCCATAATAGCCGTTCCGCTTTGAAAACAGAATCCCTATTGTTTCCTTCCTTTATATCAACAAATTCTCATCACATTTAAACATTCTGTTCACATTCTCGGTACTCTTCTAACATCCTTACCACACGCTCATACACCCTTTGCGTCATAAACAAACTGCTTTTTCTATAAAGGTAGTATATGGCATTTTTCACATGGTCGTATTCAAAAATCCCCTCTCTATAAGCCCTTAAGACGACTCCAAGACTCCCATGAACCTCAATATCATGTAACTCTCCAACTTCTCTCACATCCCTGTCATCTGTTAAGAAAAGCTCATAATTCCTTGAAATACAAATAGCAATTGCTTCAGCTTCTCCGACCTCTATCCCGTATAAATCACATAACCTCTTAGCCAAAATTTTCTCATCATCGGTAAGCTCTATTACTTCGACTTTTGATTCCCTTAACTCTTTTGAGCCAGACTTTTCATACCTGACAACCTCGTTGTAAACAGCCTTTGGTATTTATGGAAAATTTCAATCGCATTGAAACAGTTCACTTCAGAAAGATGAATAACTGGTCCAGCATTTAAGACAGCTTCTTTCTTCTCTTCGGTCATTTACCGTAAAGTCCCCATTCCGCATCCTTCAAAAGAGTCTCTTCCTCCTTCGTATATCTTATCTCTCGTATTAATCTTCTAATAGCGTCTCGGATTGCTTCATCTCTGTCCGCATAAAGACCTTCCTTTATCAATTTTTCCACTTCCTCCAACAGTTTTGGAGTGAGTTTGGTTTGTATTATTTCCAATTTTATCGCCTCCTCAAAACATAAGCAACCGCAACATTACCTCTATTGCAAAGATCACTTCAAATTCCGGTATTTCTGAAGCTTCTTTGCTGGAATTTCATGAGTACTAGAGATAATCCAGAATAATGTTCAGGAGGTTATCCCAAAATATACATGTTATAGCATATAAAAATATGGTATTTAGCCTGATTCAGAAAAATTACATTTCTGGTGTTACGCAGTCTGATTTTTAAGACTATTCAAATATTGTGCTTAATTAAGCACATGTAAAAAGTAGAAAAGCAAATGCAGTAAGCATCTAGTGCCTAATACAGTGGGAACTTAGGATTTAGAGAAGTAAAAGATGATCTATGGGATAAGATAAAGTGTTTTCTCTGCCAGAAAAGCGAAGGACAGATAGATAGAGTAAATTTGAGGAATATTTAATATCCTTTACCATACTTCCCATCACTTCATGAGCTAATAAATATTATAGTTATCCGCATAACTTCGTATAATTTCCTTTCAAAAATTTTCTTATCCTTCAGCATAACTCAAGCACTTTGAAAACATATTCCATCCCTCTGAAATAACTTTTCATCCAAATTTTTAACAAATACTAAGGCATTCTCTTTATCGCCAGATATACTCGATTGGATTCAAATCAGGAGAATAAGGTGGCAAATACTCTATATATCCCAAGCTCTTTTGCTTTTTCCTTCACCATACTTATGAGAACGAAAGTTATCACCATGATTGCCTTATATTTCTCATTTGCTTTCTTTATGGTTTCAAGAAAGCTAACTATGAAATTAAACATGAACCCTGAAGCAGTTCTTCATCTTCTCTATCCTGAACCTTACATCAAGGAATTGCTCAGTCACCCATATATTGGTTTTTGTATGTGAGGTAATCATCCTTGTTGTAAAACTCCCTTTAGCTATGGCTATATAAGGTACAAGCTGGTCAGCAAGATGCACATCCACACCTGCTCCTGAGTTTAATTCATGAAGTAATGCCTCTGCTGCTTCCTTACCCACCTTCTCTGCTCTTACTCCTGGTTTACCAAGAGCACTTCCGCCCATGTTATCACACCATAAGGTAATCCCACTTCCTGTTGATGGATAATTATTCATTTCCAGCTGGATGTTAGCGTCGTATCCTTGCTGCTGAAGTGTTTCTTTTGCCGAATTAGCCTGTCTCTCCACAACATGCGCAGGCAGGTTAGAGGAATGTGAGATACCTTGGATAGTGTTGCTTTGCCTCATCTCAAAACTAACTGGTTTCAGGGTTGAGGGATGTATGATAGCCTCAACACACCCTCCACCTCTGGGATAGTATCCTCTTCGTATGAGTTTTATATGACAATTGCATCCCATCTTTGAGAGAGCATGCAATGTGACGAATCGAAGATAATCAATGGATGGAGACCACGAGACATCTGTTCCACCACTGATTTTTATTCTTATAGCATCAGGTGCATGAAGGGCGACAGGCATCAAGCACTGAAGCAGAAGGGTGATGCTTCCTGCAGTACCAATATCTATCCTGTATTCACCTCCTTTAATCTCCCCTGGTGAAAAACTCAATACAGTCGAACCTATACTGCATCCCTTCACTTTTGCGTTGCATATTGAAGCAACACACTCAACAGCTTTTACATGCTGTGCCGCAAGCCCTGGTTTGGGTCGCATTTTTCGAATATTGCTTATCTCAACACTCTCTCCTGTGATGGCAGAAAGCGCTATAGCGGTTCTGAGTATCTGTCCCCCTCCTTCACCGTAAGAGCCATCCAGCTTCATATGGGTATAATAGATTGAGTGCTTCTTGAAGCTTTGGTTGATGACAAGCGGGCTGGGAAGTGGGAGTGGGGTTAGCTGAAAAAAAGAATCTACCCGCTTGTCAATATTATAATGAGCATAATCATATATATACTTTATCATCACAACAGAGCAAAGTTCTGAAAAAGCAGCACATCTAAGAGAAGAAATACAGAATTACAGGCAGGAGTATTACCCCCATGGCATGTACCCTTCTGATTCTTGCAAAAGGGGC
>CAZCRM010000171.1:0-2919 GCA_964501085.1 uncultured Methanosarcinales archaeon
GGATTATAGAGAACTCAGAGTACTCCTACCATGATGAATTCCCCTATAATAAAGCTACCACCATTGGTGATGAACTGCTCATCCCCACACGAATATATATGGAGATACTGGATGCTGTGAAACGTTTTGATATTCACGGTCTCGCCCACATAACAGGAAGTGGGCTCTTGAAATTACATCGCATCACAAAATATGGGTTTGATATCTATGACCCCTTAGAACCCCAGCCCATTTTCAGATTTATTCAGGAGGTGGGAGAGGTGGATGAGCTTGAGATGTATAAGACCTTCAATATGGGTATGGGGTTTGTTGTAGTATTACCTGAGAGTGAGGCAAAAGAAGCTTCAAGAATGCTGGGTGGAAAAATTGTGGGAAGTATTGTTAGAGAGGGGATATTCGTAAAAGGTATGAGAATAACCTGACATTCTTTATTATTTTCCTTATTACCAACCAATAGTACTATTAGTTGATCATTATGAATTCATCTCAACCCGAGCTTTCTGAGTTGAATCCTATGAGGACGGAAGAATCTTAAAAGCTTAAAATAACTTTGATGAGATTATTGAAAGAATTGATAATATTAAAATTATTTTACTAAGTACGGTTATGCAGAATACTATAATATGTATGGCGAAAGTTGTATGGACAAGGAATGAAGGTTGATGAAATAAGTGAGCGGGCGTTGATAGCTTATATCACAGAACTGCTTACAAGCAGCAAAAACAATATCATCGCGGGTGCTGGTGAGGATGATTGTGCCATATTGGATATTGATGGTGAGAATTATCTTCTCATCACCACAGACATGCTTCACAGAAAAACTGATTTTCCTTTTCAGATGACAGGTTGGCAGATTGGGTGGATGTCCTCGGCGGTGAATCTGAGCGACTTGGCAGCAAAAGGAGCCAGACCTATAGGTTTGGTGATGGCAATAGGCATTCCACCCGGGTATGAACTTGAGTTCATTGAAGATATGATTAAAGGTATGCAAGAATGTGCTGTAAGGTATGGAACACAGATCGTTGGAGGGGATACAGAATCTCACGATGAACTCACAGTTGTGGGAACCGCCCTTGGTATTGTGAAAAAGGAGTTACTGATACGAAGAAGTGGAGCACAACCAGGGGATTTAGTATGTGTGACTGGGTACTTAGGTACAGCTGGAGCTGCTCTTATCGCTATACATAATAATATACCTGTGAGCCAGAGGATACTGAAGGCACTGTTTGAACCCCACCCTAGAATCAACGAAGGTATTGCTCTTGCAAACTCGCATGTAATAACCTCTATGATGGATATCAGTGATGGACTTGCTCTATCACTTCACGATATGAGCAAAGCGGGTAATGTGGGATTCAGGATATACGAGCATCGTTTACCAGTGCTCCCAGAGGTAAAGGAAGTGTTGAAAGGCAGAGAATTCCTTGAAGTGGTCTATGCTGGAGGAGATTATGAATTATTGTTTACCGTCGCGCCAGAAAATCTGGATAAGGCAAGAAAGGCATGTACATTGAGTGTAATCGGAGAGGTTATTGAGGAGGGAGTATTTATTGAAGGTGAAAAAGGAAGGGTTGAGCTTAAGGCTCGTGGATACCAGCACTTTGGGAAACCATAAATATTCCTCGTATTTTAACTATGGAACTCTCAGGCAAATCATAAGAATAAAGTCTTCAAAGTAATATCTACGCATTCTTTTCTTCTTCCTTCTTCTTTTCCTTCTCTTCCCATATCTTCTCAAGTTTTTGTCTGGTATCGTGAAATAACTTCTTTATAGCATCTCTGTTACAGAGTTCGATTTCTTCTCCACACGTAGGCCATTGTTTTTTACATCTTTCCGCAAGTTCATAACAATTCCTTTCAAGATCGGGTAGGTTTTTTTCAATGGCTGATTTGATATCCAAGGTATCAATTTCGTATTTTGCACTTGTGAGTATGGCTGGAACAAGCTGGTTTTTGATAGTCTTGAGGCGATCACAAGGGTCTAGAATTACCATACAATATACATTTTTTTCCCATTATTTATAATTACCTACAACACTACAGGTACCCTTTTGTACAGGCAAGGCGATTGTATATGCTATATATAACCTTACCCTCATTTATATTCAAAACTCTCACCTGGCTTGAGTATCACCACCTCGCTATCACACAGTGAGGAGACAAGCTCAGCAAACCTCTCTGGTGACTGCTCAAGTATAGGGAATGTACCATAATGCATGGGTATCACCACCTTGGGGCGAATCCAGCTGGTTGCTATGGCAGCCTCTCTTATGCCCATAGTATATCTATCCCCAATAGGTAGAAGGGCAATCTCAGGTCTGTAGAGTTCCCCTATGAGACGCATATCTCCAAAAAGAGCGGTATCGCCTGCATGGTATATGCTTATGTCATCCCTGATAACAAAACCTGCTGGACACCCACTATCACCACCATAACCTTCCATGCTGGATGAATGCACAGCCTCTGTCATGGTAAACCTTACACCATCTATGGTTACACTCCCCCCTTTGTTCATGCCTTCACATACTATTCCCTGGGTTTCAAGATATTTCGCTATCTCATGTATAGCCACAACCTTACACCTTTGCTGTTTAACAAGCTCAATAGTATCTCCAATATGATCTGCATGGGCATGGGTAATGGCGATGATGTCTGGTTTTAGTTTAACTTTTGGTGCTACAGGATTCCCTGAAATAAAGGGATCAACCAGCACCTTCTTATTTCCAGCAAGCTCAAAACATGCATGACCTAGATATGTTATATTCATGATTACCACCTTAAAGGAATCTACCCCTGTGGATATAAAAATTTTCTTCATCAATTAGTTTCGGTGATTACCAATTCACAGGTTTGCCATTTAAATTTAACTGTTTTTCACGCTTGCAGTAAGTCAGTGTAACAGTTACAACATATAAAAAA
>CAZCRM010000172.1:0-2889 GCA_964501085.1 uncultured Methanosarcinales archaeon
AGCATACCATATCAGTCTCCACCATATTGTTACCCACCACAATAACACCTGCTTTTTTCTTTTTTCCATTGATAGGGCCTTCTCCTTCCATACCCTCTATGCCATCCACAACAACAAGATCAGGCGTTACTACTCTTGCAAGCTCAACCAATGGTTCATGCAACCCTAACCTGTGAAATCTCTGCTTATCTTCCTTAGATAATATACCCTTCTGATTCTTCATGGCAAGGCTTACCACTGCCTGCCCATGGGTTTTCATCTTTGGTATGTTGATGTAAAGGTCTGCTTCTAATATTATTTTAGGTAGTTTTATGACACCATATTTCCATTTTAGTTTAACACGCTCAGTTTTGTTGAGATTGATGAGCTTTACATTCTTTTTTCTTGCAAGTTTGCTGTAGCCTGAGATCTCAAAAGCTTTTGTTTCATCAGCTCCAAGACTAGGACCTTCTCCGATAATAATTTCCTCAACTCCTTGCTTCCTAAGCACGTTGATGATTGCTTCAACCACAGAGGGATGGGTGATTATTCCTGAGCCTGGTTTTGCAGGGATGACGATGTTAGGCTTTAAGACAGCAGTTTTTTTGTTTTGAAGATTTAGCCCTATGTGCTTGATAGCATCACCAATCTTTTGCTCCAGGTGTTTTACATCATATCTGGATTTTATTACTTCTATGGTCATATTTTTTGGTGATTATGTGACAGAGAGCTTATATTCATATTATCTATCCTTACAAAACTGCCTTCTTCCTGAGCTTCTTTAATATGTTGCTTCATTCTCTGATTTTCGATAATGATACCTTACTCCCATGTATTTGAAGCAATTATCAGTACTTGTAAAATAGCTTTTTGACTCTTGAATATCACCTCAATAAAAAAACTAATTAGTACCTTTCCCCAAATACTGTTGTATTATGGGAGGGGAAAGGTACGATGAAGAATTGTATAGAAACTAAAAATAGCTTACGTTCAGGTAGACAGATTTCTGATAGAGATATCTGTGAGTTCGTTATAAATCTTGTAATGCCATTGTTTGCATTTGCTTTCAATGGTGAATTCAAACTGAAGGATATTACCATAATAGTACATGCCTGTTCTCAGACTATAGAACAGACTGCTAGGAGATTCAAGAAATCTCCCTAGCTATGCTATCCGTTTTCATCTCAGAAACTTAAATATCAGATAGAAAGAATAGCGAATGAGATTCTTTAATTGCAAAAACTATTCTTTCTGTTTCTGGTCTTGAATTCGCTATTGATCTCACCTTTATTCCATACCATGGTAAGCCAAAGAAGGATGATGAGATCGTGAGATGTAAGGCTAAAAGTTTACCCATTTTCATGCCTATGCTACGCTCTATGTGATTGCGTTGGGCAAGAGGTTCACTCTTGCTTTGAAATATATACTAAATGCTTCGAATCTGGAAATCGTCAATTACTTTATGGATGTTATCCAATCTCTGAACCTTGAGATAAAACAGCTATACTTGGACAAAGGATTCTGTGAGGTTGAGGTGATTAACTATCTTATGGAAAGAGGTATAAATGCTATCATAGCTCTTCCATTAAGGGGAAAAACCATCAAATCCTATCTAAAAGGAAGAAAAAGCAAAATCATGAGTTAATGAAATCTCCAAAGACAAAAGCATCAGCCACATTCAACCTTGCAATAGTATGTAATACAGTAAAACCAAGTACAGTCGAATATAATGAATAATATTGTGCTATAATAGAGTCTAATGCACCATACCTTGTAAACAGTAAAACTTAAGTGCTTATTATGAAGCTAACAAACTATGCTCACTATAGCACATCTCTCTACCATTTATCACACCTCCTTTATTCTGATGGGAACTGATTGGCTGGAAAGAGAGGGTATAACTGCTGAATGGAAGCTTTTCGCCTCAGGTCCTGATATCGTGGATGCCTTTGAGAGGGGAGATATCGATATTGCATATATTGGTCTTCCTCCAGCCATTATTGGTATTGACAGAGGGATTGAAATCATATGTGTGGCAGGAGGTCATGTGGAAGGCACGGTGCTGATAGCTGGAAAGCAGTACAGCACCCTTGAGGAGGTAGGAGATATTCCTTCTACCCTTGCACAGTTTGAAGGAAAAACAATAGGATCTCCGCCAAAGGGTTCTATCCATGATGTTATAATTAACAACATTATAAATAAGTATCATATGAATATTAATGTAAAGAATTTTGCATGGACGGATTTTGTGCTTGAAGCTCTTGTTGATGGGGATATTCAGGCTGCTGTGGGCACTCCCTCCCTTGCTGTGGCTGCAGCACAGGCATGTGATGCCAAAATAATTCTCCCCCCTCCTTCTTTATGCCCCAACAACCCAAGTTATGGGATTGTTATCAGGAAAGGATTATCTCCTGATATTATTGTAAGGTTCCTAAGACAGCATGAGAGAGCATGCAACTTCATCAGAACGAATCCAGAGAAATCTGCAAGCATGGTTTCAAGGCTTGTGAAGGTTGTGGATAAGGATTTTGTAATACGTGCTTATAATATCTCACCCAGATACTGTGCTGATCTCTCCAAGGAATTTGTAAACTCTGCCATGGCGTTTGTGTCTGTGCTTCGCAGGCTTGGGTATATCTCGAGAAATTTATCCGAAGGAGAGATTTTCGAATACAGGTTCATCAGAGAAGTTCACAAACAGCCTCCACACTATTGAGTTTCCATATAGCGCTGGAGAAGCTGAACAGCTATGGCAAGAGCTTCCCTTTCCAATGAGGTGATATTCTCTTTCTCACCCAAATTTCGCAACAATACCATTGCTGAAGCGTAATCCAGCCCTTTAGGCTCCCGTATTATATATTCCTGAACACTTCCTTCATTTGTTATTTCCATGACCTTTATTTTGAGGCG
>CAZCRM010000173.1:0-2886 GCA_964501085.1 uncultured Methanosarcinales archaeon
AGGGCGGAGTAGTTGACAAAGCCACTGCCGAGTATCCGCCTTACGACTGACTCCCCGGCTACTTTTCTTAATATGTTAATCGCTCAATTTACGTCAGCATTCAGAACGCTACTACACTTTAATCTTCTTTGTACTTATCTATGAGATTCATAGCTTTTTATTGGATCAAGTAAATGCTTTGGTAGGAACTATAGTTTTATTAGGAATGTTCTACCATTAATGACTCAGAGATAACAGCATGAAAAAAGCTAATAATTAGCTCGCCCAGAATAGATTAATATTAATTTTATATTCATGCGCCCAGCTTCGCTCGGATTGGATTAATATGGTTATACGAAGTTATGCAGAATGCATCTGAATATTATACCAAGAGAGCAAGCATACATTACTGCAGCTTTGCCTTGCTCATCCATGCTGAACACTGCTACAATAAATATATTAAAGAGAAGCACAGTATGAAGATAAGGGTTGATTAAGACAGGGAACAGTGACGAGATAGCCAAGCCCGGTATGGCGCAGGGTTGCTAACCCTGTGGTGGTTATCCCACCTCGGGGGTTCAAATCCCCCTCTCGTCGCTTCAATGTAGACAAGGATAAAATTTAATATCATTCTAAATATCCATTATCCCATGAGTCTAAAAGAAAAAATTAAGGAATTCAACGAGAGTGATAATTTCTGGATAGGTCTTCTGCGGGATATCATATTCATGATCTCGGTTGTGGTGATTTTTGCTTCAGCCTCCAAGCTTGCTCTAGGACTCTGGACACCCATGGTTGCTGTGGAAAGCGGTAGCATGCTACCCCATATTCATATAGGAGATATAATCTTTGTTGAAAGCATAGACAGAACCAACATCATCACCTATGAAACAGGCAAACAGATTGGTTATAAATCCTTTGGTGATTATGGTGATGTAATACTGTACAGAAAATACGGGAGCAAATCAGAAACACCTATAATACATAGAGCAATGTACTATGTTGAAAAAGGAGAGCCAATGTGGGCTGGAGGTCCTCCAGCACCTCATGCAGGTTATATAACAAAAGGAGATAACAACAATGGTTATGACCAGCAAGGGGATATCAGCTACCTGCAACCTGTGAAAAAGGAGTGGATCATAGGCGTAGCTCGTTTCTATCGCATACCCTTAGCAGGTTATGTTTCCCTCATTCCCAGAAAACTCTTAGGTATTTAGCTTTGTCTGATAGGGGGGCTTGTATTCCTCTAAGGGCTTTAGTCTGTAGTCCTCAAAAAGCACCTTTCTTGTGTTCTGAATAGGAACACTCAAGGATATCTCCTTTGTTCTACCATACCTGCCCTTGCTGATCACAGTCGCATTGAGAATACCAAGCATATCAAGCTCTGATATCAAATCAGTTACTCTGCGCTGGGTAAGAACATCAATTCCAACAATTCTGCACATGTTCTTATAGACATTATACACCTCTCCTGTGGTGATGCCAGACTCTGCATTGTTGCAAAGAAGTAATGTGCTCAATAGCACAAGCTTAGATTGAGTGGGAAGGGTTCTTACCACCTCAACCACTCTGTCTGTTTCTATCTTCTCCTGAGCCTGTTTTACATGTATATCAAGAACCTTGCTGGCTCCTGATCGTTCTGCAAGCTCGCAGGAAACTCGAAGCAGATCAAGTGCCCTTCTAGCATCTCCATGCTCCTGTGCAGCATATGCGGCGCATAATGGTATTACAGTATCATCAAGAGCACCTGGTTTGATTGCCATCTCAGCCCTTTGGTATAGAATATCCCTGAGCTGGTTAGCATCATAGGGTGGGAATATAATCTCCTCTTCCCCCAGTGAACTTCTCACCCTTGGGTCGAGAAACTCTGTGAATTTTAAATCATTGGTAATGCCTATAAGGCTGACCTTTGCCCTTTTAAGGTCTGAGTTTATTCTGGTAAGATTGTAAAGCACCTCATCCCCTTTACTCACAAGCTTGTCCACCTCATCCAGTATTATGATGGCGATTCTTCTCTCTGCATCTATAGCCTCCTTGAACTCTGCGTACACCTGATCAGTGGGCCATCCTGTCATGGGTATCTCTTTATCAAAATGTCGGGCAAGAAAAGCCAGTAGACGATACTGGGTATCAACAACCTCACAGTTTATGTATATCACAAAACACGAAACTCCATGCAGTTCACCTGTCCTTTCAAGTTCTTTACCTACATGCTTTGCCACAGCAGTTTTGCCTGTTCCTGTTTTTCCATACATCAAGACATTGGAAGGAGTTTCACCTCTTAAAGCCGAGACAAGAATAGCTGCTAGGCTTTTCACTTCGTTGGTCCTGTGGGGAAGGTAATCTGGAGTATAGGTAGAGCGAAGTACCTCTCTGTTTTCGAAAATATTCCCTTCATTCAGCATTTCCTCAAAGATTCCTTTTATAGGCGTTTCTTTCACCAATATATGTATCTCCTCCATGAACCCTTAGTATATGATGCAATGGAAAGAGAGGTATTAATACTTGTGGTCATAACCCCTTCATTTCCACTGGAAACATTAAAAACAAACCTTTCGTCTAAAAACATATGCCTGATAAATGATGTTTATTATGATATTATATTATTATTTTTATACATAACATATAACCTTCTTTTTCTGACCCCTTCATTTCCACTGGAAACTTGAACCCCCCCACCCCATTATTTCCACTGGAAACCCAGAATATCAATACATAACATAATAATTGACATAAAACAGAATATCAATGTGTTGTATTTTGAAACTTATTTTATTTAAATCTTTCTTTTTTGTTTTCATATTTGCATATGGGATAATCTACGAGTTCCAGTAGAAACAAAGGGGTGGGGGGGTTGGTGTGTCAGTGAGGAAACAGAGATATGACAAATTGACACTCTCCACGACT
>CAZCRM010000174.1:0-2885 GCA_964501085.1 uncultured Methanosarcinales archaeon
TCTACTTTATCAGGTGCCACAGTCACCACGAATCTGCTCTGGGATTCTGAGAACAATATGGTATCTAGGCGTGTTATGTTCTCAACAGGAACCTTGTCAATGTCTATTATCATACCCAGATTTCCTGAAAAAGCACTCTCAGCAAGGGCTACTCCCAATCCTCCATCTGAACAGTCATGACATGAGGATATTATAGCTTTATTTATGGCTTTTTGTAATGCTTTATAAAGCTTTTTTGCAGAAGCAGCATCTACTTTTGGTACGTTGTTTCCTATAAATCCTAAAGAAGCATAATACTCCGAACCCCCCAACTCATCCTTTGTTATGCCAAGCACATACACCCTATCCTTAGGCTTTTTAACATCCATGGTTATGGCTTTTCTAACATCCTCTATCTTTCCTATGGTAGTAATAAGCACGGTAGGTGGTATGGAAATTCTTTTGTTACCAATAACATAATCATTCTTCATACTATCCTTTCCAGAAATACAAGGCATGCCATAAGCTCTTGTGTAATCATATAACGCCATGTTCGCTCTCACAAGCTGTGCTAACTTGAACTCCCCATCAGGATTCTTATCAGATTGTATAGGGTCACACCAGCAGAAATTGTCAAGACATGCTACATGCTCAAGAGAACCCCCTACGCATAGATAGTTTCGAAGAGCTTCATCAATGGCGCATGCAGTCATGTGATATGTATCAATATCACCATATCTCGGGCATATGCCATTAGCTACAACAACACCCTCCATGCTCTCAAGCAGAGGGCGAATCACAGCAGCATCGCTTGGTCCCTCGCATGTAAGTGGCTTGATCACCGAACCTCCCTGCACCTCATGATCATACTGCCTGATAACGTACTCCTTTGAACAGATGTTGAGGCGGGAGAGAAGATTTTTAAGGGCTGAGGTAAGATCCACCTCTCCAAGAGAAGGTTCTTCATACCTGCGCTGTTTCCACCTTGCAATGAGTTTCATGGTGGGTACGCCATTGTGCAGGAAGTCCATATCAATATATGCAACGGTTTTGTCACCATATTTTACATGGAATTTTTTATTATCGGTGAAGCTTCCGATAACAGTAGCCTCAACATCCCTTGCCTTTGCAAGCTTCAAAAATTCTTCAATTTTTTCTGGAGGTACTGCAAGGGTCATCCTTTCTTGAGATTCTGAAAGCAGAATCTCCCATGGATCAAGACCTTCATACTTCAAAGGACATTTTTCTAAATTGATTATACACCCTCCTGAAAGCTGTGCCATCTCGCCCACTGATGAAGATAAGCCACCTGCACCATTATCTGTGATAGCAGTATAAAGACCTTTATCCCTTGCCTCAAGTAGGAAATCCACCATCTTCTTCTGGGTTATGGGGTCACCTATCTGCACAGCAGTAGCAGGAGATTCCTCATCCAATTCCAATGATGAAAACGTGGCACCATGGATACCATCCTTCCCTATCCTGCCTCCTACCATCACTACCAAATCCCCTGCATGAATTTTCTTGATATGAGTAGGCTTTCCATTTATTCTGGAGGGCATGATTCCACCAGTACCACAGTATACCAATGGTTTGCCTATGTATCTGTCATCAAACACAATACATCCATTTACAGTAGGAATACCACTCTTATTGCCCCCATGCTCTACCCCTCTCCTCACCCCTTCAAATATTCTCTTGGGATGAAGAATGCGAGGGGGAAGCTTCTTATCATAAAAGGGTGAGGCAAAGCAAAAAACATCAGTATTGAAGATCAACCTTGCTCCCAGACCTGTGCCTAAGGGGTCTCTGTTCACACCAACTATGCCTGTGATGGCGCCACCATAAGGGTCGAGTGCAGAAGGTGTGTTATGGGTCTCTACTTTCATCACTATATTGTATTCATCATTGAATTTTATGATACCAGCGTTATCTGTGAAAACCGAAACTAGATAGGGTTTATTGATTTCTTGGGTAGCACGTTGTATGAAGGTTTTGAAGAGCGAGTTTATGATTATTTTCTTGTTTCCTTCAATGTAGGTGATAATGCTGTTGAAAATTTTATGCTTGCAATGCTCTGACCATGTCTGAGCAATCGCCTCAATCTCCACATCAGTGGGTAGCGAAAGCCCAACTTTTTCTCTTTCTTTTTTTATAACAGGGTTGTTAAAATATTCTTGTATAGCCTTCATTTCCTCAAGATTTAATGCGAGAAGTCTCTCTCTGCTTATTTTTTCAAGCTCTTCATCCCCTACATTAAGATTTAAAGTTGTGACAGAAGGAGCGTGTTTTTTCTTTACCTTAGGTAGAGGGAGATGCTTATCTTTCTCCTTATCCCATTCATGAATACTAACTATCTTCCATCGTTCAATAAGGCTGTTGGCAAGCAATTCACCTGCTATTCTCTCTGCTTCTTCTCTTGTGATATCTCCTTTAATAAGATACTGGCGTGAAAAATAAACATTTGTAGAGATTTTAAGTATATCCTCTACAGCTTTTTTTGCGGTATTACCAACGTTATCTGTTACCCCTGGTTTGAATCCAACCTCTATTAACCAAGAAAAATCTTTGGCAAGTGGTTGCAGTGAATATTCCTGTATTATTGGGTCGGCAAACACCTTTTCTCCCAGAAGCTTTGCCTGCTCAGGTGAAAGCCTGCAGTCAAAGGTATAGACATCGATGGTTCTAACTGAGCTTACATTAATATGAAGATCCTCTATAATTCTTTTTCTTATGCTCTCTCCCAGAGCATCTCTAATTCCTTCTTTAAAACCAACCTCTATTCTGGTCATCTTAGCTTATATTTACGATGATTATATAATTAGTTATCTGCATAATCTCAATCCTCTCTTCTCTTGCTTTATCTTCCTCCTGCGGGCTAAGACTCCTTAAAGGGGGATACAGCC
>CAZCRM010000175.1:0-2859 GCA_964501085.1 uncultured Methanosarcinales archaeon
TCTGAAAACACTATCATATGGCATCACTGTTCTCATAAAAAGCGAGAGAGCAAAGGCTAAGATAAGAAGTAAAGCCGGGATATAATTTAAATAAGGTATACGGTACTCTGGTTGTTTGGATTTTATTTTCTGTTTTGTTTTTGCTTTTGTTTTTTTCTGTCTTTTTCTGGTCATATATGTGATATTATATTAAAATATTGTTCTTTTATTCTATCCCATCCTAACGCAGGAATATTATATATTTTTTGGCTTTTAACATGTTTGAGTATTTCCTCAGCGAGAGCATGAGAATCTTCCGGTGGCACAAAGAAAGTTCCTTCATATCGCCTCAGGGATTCTTTTAGTCCTCCTACCTCTGAGGCAATAACTGGCTTTCCAAAACACATGGCGATATGAGCAATACCGCTCTGTGAGGCTCTTGTGTACGGCAGAACCACAAGGTTTGCGGCACTGAAGTATATGGGAATCATATCATCTGGAACATACTCATCCACAAGGGTTATTTTTTCTTTGTATGGAGAGACCGCTATCTGATTTAGCAGTTTTTGTCTCTCGTCCCAGATTTCCCCCACGATAAGAAGTCTGCTTTTCTGAACGAGGTGCTGAGGAAGCTCTTCAAATGCTTTAATAAGAAAGCTTACCCCTTTATATTTTCTTATCAGACCAAAGTAAAGAATAACAAAATTTTCTTTAATATTAAGCGTTTCCTTAGCTTTTTTATTTTCTATCGCTTTATAGTGGTCATATAGCCCATGGGGTATAACATGAATCTTTTTTGGGTTGATACCATACCTCTCTGCCACCAAGATTTTATCCGAGTTTGAGTGCACGATATAAGCGCTGATATTCCTGCGAAGAAGTTTTCCCATCAGGCGGGAGTATATACGTAAAGGAAGTATGTTATCTTCTAGTGGGTCAATCACCTCATGGAATTCTATTATTAGTTTGGAATTTAGCATGCTTCCCATGAATTTCAATAAAAGATGCATATGAGATACCGAAGATGTCCACCACTGCAGGATAATAACATCTGGTTTAGTGTTTCTTAGATGACGATATGCCTGATACCATGTTAATGGGTTGTTATAATCCATACCCTCGAACACTGTTACCTCTGACAGAAAACTGAGAGATGTGAGGTTTTTACCTATATGTCTTCTCCCCGGAAAAAGAAACTCCGGCAAAAGCTTTCTAAAACAGATTACAGATACTCTGCTTGAGGTAGATAAAGCGTTCGCCAATCTAAGGGTATAATAGCTGATACCACTCAGAAATCGCTTTGAAGGACCTACAATACAGATATGCATTATTATTTTATAGCTAATGTTAATACTTAAGCATCACTCTTTCAGCAAGATTTATCTTCTTTTCTTTCCAATTGGGTTGTGTGTTGCTATCTTATGATGAACTGCTCTCCCTCATTCATAAAGGTCTTATTGAAGATATGATAGACTTAAAGACACAGCTACAACCTAATGGGGTTGAACTCACACTACGAAGAGTAGAGGTTTATAATAGCTATGGTACTATAGCATTTGATAACTCAGAAAGAAGTCTTCCAGAAACTACTACTTTAAAATTTGATAAAGAAGGTTGGATACATCTCCCAAAAGGCTGTTATAAAATCATCTTCAATGAAATCATCAACATTCCCAAGAATATAGCAGCTATAGCGAGACCGCGTTCATCTCTGCTCAGATGTGGTGTGAGCATAGAAACCGCTGTCTGGGATGCTGGCTATAGGGGGAGAAGTGAAAGCTTGCTTGTTGTTCATAATGAGAATGGATTTAGGGTAAAAAGAAACGCAAGATTGCTACAACTCATATTTTTCAAACTGAATAAAGCAAGCAAAGGGTATTCTGGCAGATATCAGAATGAGAATATAGATTAAGTCAACTGCTCCACGACTTAGGAGCTTACAGGTGATCGCTATGGAAAACCAAAACAATCCCCACATTAGGCTGGTTGACCTTAGCTTAATATCTTCGAGCCTGCTCTCAGAGGTCACGAAAGAAACTTCATCAATAATAGCCGTTATCTCCTGAGGAGTGCCTTGACTCAGCCTCTATCTTATATATATGCCCTCAGAGCATTTAAAGGTTTACCTCAATTCCTCTCCACGATTAAAATCTTCCTTGAGGTAGTTCTTATGATAAAAATGAACTACCCTTTTGAAAGAAAAAGAGAAATTCTGGTAAAATCAGAAGATGAGACTGATGAGAGATTCGGTAGAAAACCTTCTGAAAGAGATATCGAAGAACATATTCGGAAAGGGGTAATAAATCTGGATAAGCCTGCAGGTCCCACAAGCCATGAGGTAACCGCATGGGTAAAGAGGATACTGAATCTGGACAAGGCAGGGCATAGCGGTACTCTTGACCCGAAGGTTACCGGACTACTTCCCATCATGCTGGAAGAGGCAACAAAGGCTGTTGATGCTCTCTTAACAGCAGGCAAAGAGTATGTATGTCTTATGAAACTCCACAAAAACATGCCTGAAAAAAAGGTAGAAGAGGTGTTTGAGGAATTTACAGGCGAAATATATCAGAAACCCTCTATAAAATCAGCAGTAAAACGAAAAACAAGGGTGAGAAGAATTTATTATATGGAAATCCTTGAAATCGATGGAAAAAGCGTACTTTTTAAGGTTGGATGCGAGGCAGGAACATATATTAGAAAGCTGTGCCATGATATTGGTTTAGCGTTAGGAAGTGGTGCTCATATGCAAGAGCTTCGACGCACAAGAACAGGACCATTTCATGAGGATGAAACCCTTGTTACCCTGCATGACCTCAAGGATGCATATGTGGAGTGGAAGGAAAACAATGATGAGAGGTTGCTGAGAAAGGCAATATTACC
>CAZCRM010000176.1:0-2856 GCA_964501085.1 uncultured Methanosarcinales archaeon
CTTGAAGAGATGGAAGCAAAAGCAGAGCATAGAGCAGGAGAAAGGAAAGAATAATTTTCGACTGCGTTTCCTTGGTAGTATGGGATATATTTAGTGCAGAAAATTAAAAGAATTACTATAACTGTATAATAATGATGTTTTACAAAGTTAAATAGCGATTTTATCATTTTTGTTTTACAACTATTGATGATATGTATCAAAGGCATAAATCAGACTGCATGTAATGGCACTATAATTTTTTCTCCATTGTTATTAACAATTTTTACCTCCACACCATACACCTCTCTGATATTCTGCTCGGTGAGAATTACATCAGGCTTACCAGCAGCATGCACACTGCCATTTTTCAGCATCACAATAGTATCAGAATAGCGTGCTGCAAGATTCAAATCATGCATCGCCACAATTATAGCACAACCCCTTTCTTCTGCAAGCGATCTTATGATTTTCAGTACCTCTAACTGATGACGTAGATCAAGATTTGAGGTAGGTTCATCCAGCAGTAGAATATCTGTTTCTTGGGCAAGAGTTCGTGCAATAAAAACCTTCTGTTTCTCGCCTCCACTCAACTGGTCAATATCTCTTAATGCAAACTTGCTTATACTAAGCAATTCTAACACTTGTGCTACAATGTTGATATCATGCTCAGAAGGTAGCCAGGATGCATGTGGATACCTGCCCATCAGCACAGTATCAAACACTGTTGAGGGAAACACCTGTGGCTGGTATTGAGGCACATATCCTATTCTTTTGGCTATCTCATTTCGATTCATCTGCCTGATATCCTTATTATCGATAAACACATAACCCTTGTACCTAAGAATACCCTCTATACATCTAAGCAAAGTGCTTTTACCTGAACCATTTGGACCTGTTAAACTCAGCACCTCTCCTCCATAAACCTCTATGCTCACGTCTTTTAACACAGGTGTGCTGTTGTATTCAAACTCTATACCCTTTATCTTCAGCTTTACCAGAACTCCTTCCCCCTTTGTATTATCAGATACAGGAAGAAAGGCACCCCTAAAAACGAAGTCAGAATACCTACAGGAAGGATTATCGGAGAGAGAAGAGTTCTTGCAGTGGTATCTGAAGCCAGTAACAGTAGAGCGCCTAAGAGAGCAGAGGCAGGTATGAGATATCTGTGGTCTACTCCGATTATCATTCGTGTAATATGGGGTGCAACCAACCCTATGAATCCTATGGTTCCGAGAAAAGAGACTGCAGATGCTGTTATGAGTGAAGAGACCATCATCCCTTCTAATCTTATTCTTTCTGCATTCACCCCGAGACTTGAGGCGGTCTCATCACCATGCATGAGAGCATTAAAGTCCGGAGACCACCTGAAAAGTATCAAAAACAGAGGAAGGGTTATGAGAAAAACAATAGCAAGGTTCTGCCATGTTGCCTTTGAGAGATTGCCAAAAAGCCAGTATACCACTGCAGCAACATCCTCACTTCTGCCCATGTATTGCAGGAGAGATGTGAGCGCTGAGAAGAGATACATCATTGCTATACCAGCAAGTATCATGGTTGAAGGGCTTGCTTTACTCAGTTTTGTCATCCCTAAAATAGCGAGAGCAGGAATCAGGGAAAATATGAAAGCAGATATTACTGTTAAATTCTTAGTCCCTAATATAATGGATAAAGCTGCTCCAAAACCAGCACCTGAGGCGATTCCGAGAGTGTAAGGCGAGGCAAGAGGGTTTCTGAGTATTGCCTGCATGCATGTACCTGCGGTAGCAAGAGCTATGCCTGCCACAACTGCCATGAGTATGCGGGGTAATCTGAGCTCCCACACAATGCTCTTTGCAAGCTGGCTTGAGGATGAGGAAGAGAACAGTGCAGACAGTACCTCGTGTATGCTCAGTGATGCTGAACCCCTCATGGTTGCGATAATCATCAAAATCACAAGCAACAGCAATATAAACAGCATAACTATGAGCTTTTTAAAGATAAAACGTTTATAGAGTTCACTAACTGCTTTTTTATTCTGGATAGACGTACTCTCCATGATACTCAACTCTGAGCCATTTCTCAAAGTATTCCCTGTGAATCTCTTCCGGGTCAAGATTCTTAAATAGCTCTGGATAGAATTGCTTTGCAAGATAGGCTGTTGCTATGATATATCTCGGTCCTGAGATGATATCTCCTGATATAAGGTAGACTCTTTTATTCTTTACAGCATCTATGCCACTCCACCCAGGTCTGCTCATTATCTGGTTTAGCATTGATTTAGCCTGTGTGGTATCGTTAATGGTGTAACCAAAAACCTTCTTGCTTTTTGACACAGCCTTGACAATAACATCAGGATTCTCTTTGATCACCCATTCACTGCTCACCTCAGGATACTCCCCTTGCAGTGCTTCTGCAATGTTTCTTCCTCCTGCAAGGGTTACCTGCTGTCCCCATCCTGTGTTTTTGCCTGCAGAATGATAATCCTGATATCCCTCAATATACACCCTTACTTTGTTATTATAGGGTATTGTCTGGATGCGTGAGGTAATATACTGCTCATAGTGGTTGTAAAAATCTATTAATTTATTAGCCTTCTCCTCTTTTCCCATTATTGTCCCGAGGATTTTAATTTCTTTTTTCAGTGTTGCTGACTTATATAAATCAAGTCTTACAACAGTTATGTTGAAAGGCTCAAGCTTTTCTTCCAGATCTTCAGACCATCGTGTATAGGTTATCACAATATCAGGCCTCAGTTCTGCAATAGCTTCGTAGTTTGGTGAGAATACCGAGCCTACAGAGGGTTTGTCTGCAATCTCACCCCAGAAAGCTCTGTCATTTTTGATATATTTGTTAACCCCGACAATCTTATCCTCGCACCCAAGAGCCCTCAGCACTTCG
>CAZCRM010000177.1:0-2854 GCA_964501085.1 uncultured Methanosarcinales archaeon
TGGTTTGCTCCCTTCCGGGCCTAGACCGTTATCCACGATTAAGCAACAGAAACCTTCCTTCAGGAAAGCCCCTGTTGCAACGCCATCCCCATGGGACGGAATTTCATTGTTGAGTTTGAGGGCTGAGCAAGGGTCAAAGCTCCTTCCCTTGGCTTCGCCCCCCGCTATCGACGATTTCGGGTTACAGGTGACGCCGAGCCACCCGGGCTAGCCCGCCATTTTATTATAAGGTGTTGCATGCAATAAAGTTATCTAAACCTTAGGGAATAAGGTATGGTATGGAAGAACTAATAGGATTTGTTGCAAGCAACAACAAGCTAAGCAAGATTCTTGCGGTACTGGATTCAAAGGGCGAGATGGATAGCCAAAGCATAGCCAAAACAACAAGAATTGTAAATGTAGAGAAGAACATAGAAGAACTGATTGAAAAAAAGCTTGTAGAGCTTAAAAAAGGTAAATACTCTCTCACCCAAGAAGGAGAAAAAGTGATTCATATGCTTAAGGGCGTGAGGTGAGTGGGGCCGCCGAGATTCGAACTCGGGTTTCATGCACCCCAAGCATGAAGGATGGTCCAGGCTACCCTACGGCCCCTTGCATATTAGATACGCTAACAGTATTTTATTCTTTCTTTTCATTTGATGATTTCGTTATTTGACGATTTCCCTTTCGTTAATTTTATATTCTCTTACACCATTACCCATATGGATATGAATGATACATCCCCTTCAACCACATCTTTCGATGAGGTAAGATATAGACTTGCGGAGAAGATGGCAGGGGAAATAACCCTGTCAGACAATCCTGGTGAAACCCTGAAAAAATGGCGCACTATTTTCGAAATCTCTCAATCCGAGATAGCAGCATACCTTAACATATCACCTTCGGTAATCAGTGATTATGAAAGCGGTAGGAGGAAATCTCCTGGTATCTTTATCATCAGCAAGATTGTAGATGCCATCCTTGAGATGGACATGGCTCGTGGAGGTGCAAAGATTCGCTCCTACGAGAGTGTTCTGAAAGGAGGTTATACCCCTGATGCCATTTATGATATTCATGAGTATATTTACCCCGTATCTGTGGAAGAAATCACAAAGCTGATCAGAGGAGAGGTCGCCTATAAACCAAACAAGGAGTATCTCAAACCTCTGTATGGCTACACAATCATTGATAGCATAAAAGCCATACTTCAGCTTTCTCATAATGAGTTTCAGAAACTATATGGGTGGAGTTCAGATAGAGCTATGATATTCACAAACGTCTCAACTGGCAGGTCTCCAATGGTGGCATTAAGGGTGACCAATCTGAAACCCGCTTTGATCGTGATTCATGGGTTACCAGCATCTAAGATCGATTCCATAGCAATTAAAATAGCTGAGATTGAGCGGGTTCCATTAGTATCCACTATAATGCCCATCAATGAGATTATACATATCCTTCGTGAAGCAAAACATAAAGAGACTGAGGTGTAAAAATGGCTGGAATAGTATCATATGGTGTTTATATACCAAGGTATAGAATCAAGATTGAGGAGATTGCAAGAGTATGGGGTGATAACCCAGAAAGCATAACTAATGGGCTGATGGTTTATGAGAAATCTGTTCCAGATATAGATGAGGATACTATAACCATAGCGGTAGAGGCTGCACGCTATGCCATAAATCGCTGTAGCATAAATCCAGAAAGAATCGGAGCTATCTACACAGGCTCTGAAAGCCATCCCTATGCGGTCAAACCTACTGGTACTGTTGTGGCAGAGGCGATTGGTGCTAACCCCAATCTCACAGTTGCGGATTTTGAGTTTGCATGCAAGGCAGGAACCGCAGCCATACAGGCATGTATGGGTTTGGTAGAATCTGGTATAATAGAGTATGGTTTAGCAATAGGAGCAGATGTATCTCAGGGAGCGCCGGGTGATGCTCTTGAATACACAGCTGCTGCAGGAGGTGTAGCTTACATCATCGGAAAAAATAATCTAATAGCTGAAATCGAGGCTACATATTCCTTCACCACAGACACTCCTGATTTCCTAAGGAGAGAGGGAGAGCCATATCCGACACATGGGGGAAGGTTTACAGGAGAGCCAGCTTACTTTAAGCATATTGTATCTGCTGCCAAAGCTTTAATGCAAGAACTAAATACTAAACCAGAGGACTATGATTATGCGGTATTTCACCAGCCCAATGGCAAATTTCCTGTAAAAGTAGCAAAGATGCTTGGTTTTTCCATGGAGCAGATAAAACCAGGTCTTGTGGTATCTAGGTTAGGAAATACCTACTCTGGGTCAAGTCTGATAGGGCTGGCATCTATCTTAGATATTGCCAAACCAGGGGAAAGAATATTTGTCACAGCCTTTGGTTCGGGTGCGGGAAGTGATGCCTTCAGTATACATGTTACAGAAGGTATAGAGAATATTCGAAACAATGCCCCAAGTGTTGAGAAACTGCTTTCCAGCCCTAAGTACATTGATTATGCCATGTATGCCAAGCATAAGGGTAAGATAAGGTTTTAGGTGATATCATGAGAGATGTAGCGATTATTGGAGTTGGATGCACTAAATTTGGAGAGTTATGGGATAAATCCTTCAGAGACCTTTTCGTTGAGGCAGGTACAAATGCAATAGAGGATGCTAATTTGCAAGGAGAAAAGGTTGATGCTTTGTATGTGGGAAATATGAGTGGAGGGCGATTTATAGAGCAAGAGCATATCGGTGCTTTAATCGCTGACTATTCAGGGCTGGCAAGTTTACATATACCCTCTACTCGTGTAGAAGCTGCCTGTGCTTCTGGTGGACTTGCACTGAGACAAGGCATAATTGCAGTGGCTTCTGGCTATCATGATATCGTGATAGCAGGAG
>CAZCRM010000178.1:0-2789 GCA_964501085.1 uncultured Methanosarcinales archaeon
AATGGACCAGAGAGGTCCACAAGCACACCTACAGGAATCTCAACCTCTGCTTTAGATTGAACCTTTTCCTGCTGAACACAACCAGCAAACAGAGCTACAAGCATAACGAGCAAAATAGCTTGTTTAAGCATATTCTCACCTCCTGTTTTTACTTTTCTAAAGCCAACCATATATATACTTTGAGGTTTTAAAGTTAAGGCATGGCTGTTCTGGAAGGTGCTGTAGTGTACTCAAATCTGCTGGTTCTTCTGAGCATTGGTTTAACCATTACATATATAACCACCGGAGTTCCAAACTTTGCCCAAGGGAGTATGGCAATACTGGGTTCTTACCTATCATTAACACTCTGGTCTTTGTTTGGGGTGCATCCTTATTACTCTCTTGTTTTTTCCTTCCTGCTTGGAGGTGGAGTCGGTGCTGGAATATATGCTTTAGTGCTAAGACCAATGATTCGCAGAGAAGCCAATGTGGTCACGCTCATGATAGCGACATTAGCAATGGATTTGATACTTCTTGGAATTATAGGAGCATATTCAGATACCTTAAGTGATGTTACCAAAAAATCAGCAAAAAAATTTATTTTCACACCTCTGGATTTTCATTTAGGTGGAGCTGATGCTATACTCATAGTTTCAAGCTGTGTAATCCTTATATTTCTTCTCTTTCTATTTTTACTGCTTTACAGAACCAAGTTTGGAATAGCATTGCGTGCCTCAATGGAAAACTCTGCTCTGGCTGAAATCATGGGTGTGAACGTAGAGTATACCCGTTTATTCTCCTGGTTCCTCTCAGGCTCTTTAGCCGCTGTTGCAGGAAGCATGTTACCTTTTAGGCAAGAGATAGTACCTGCTACTGGTGATATAATCATCGTCTCTATCTTCGCAGCAAGTATTGTTGGAGGGTTAAGAAGCATCTATGGTGCACTTATAGGAGGATACATCATAGGTATATCTGAGTCGCTTATAACCTTCTATCTATCAAGCATCTTCGGAGTAGGTATGCTTGTGTATAGCAAGGTGGTTTCTCTTATAGTGCTGGTGATAGCTTTGATATTCGCCCCAATGGGAATCACAGGACTGGAGATATGGAGGAATATAAGATGGCGCAGGAGTACTTCATATTAGATGTAATACTGTGGTTCTCCATTTATCTCATAGTCGTGCTTAGCTTGAACATAGAGTATGGCTATGCTGGGATACCAGATTTTGGGAGAGCTATGGCAGTGCTTGTAGGAGCCATAGCTGTTGGGTTTGTTATGAACCATATACTCATGCTTCTGTTGGGCATAAATGGAGATATTATAGAGGCAAGTGGGGCTATTAAGAGCAATATAAATATCATGATATCCCAGAATCCTTTACTGGGTATAGGTATTCTATTGATTTCTTTAATAATAGCTACGCTTATGGGTGCTCTTGCAGGCATTGTGTTCATTCTTCCAAGTGTAAAGCTTAGACATGATTACCTTGCAATAACTCTATTAGCAATAAGTGAGGTTGTGTACCAGGTTTCAAACTACAATACCTCGATCATAGGGGGTTACTATGGAGTTAGCGTGCCTGATATTCTTGCATGGCTACCTGGAGAAAGACGATTCCTTGCTTTTGCACTTTTAGGTTTGGGTATAGCAACACTTGTTTACTTTCTTGTAGAAAGAGTACTTACGTCTCCTTACGGCAGGCTTTTAAAGGCGTTGAGGGAGAACGAAGATGTGGTTAAAGCATTTGGTAAGAATATTCTTGTGCTAAGAATAAAGACAATGGCTTTTGGATCAGCTATAGCTGCCATGGCAGGAGCTTTTTATTCTCTTTATAGTGTTAATGTGATAGCATCCACCTTTTTCAGGGTTGATTGGACATTTTTTCCTTTTCTTATGTTGCTCTTGGGTGGTATGGGGAACAATAGAGGTGTAATCGTAGGCACACTCTGTTTTGTTTTTGCAAAGGTATTTTTAACCATATACAAGTTTGAGATACGAAGCATGCTTCATTTACCTTTCGAAGCCACTTGGTTAGAGTACATTCTGTTCGGAATCGTGATGCTATTAATACTCTACTACAAACCTGAAGGATTGATAAAGGAAAAACCTGTCCTTACGCCTGCGATTAAGCGAGCACTTAAGGAAAAAATTAAGGTTTAAAACAAACCTTGGTTTAATCACCATCCACGTGCCTGCAGTACTTCTTTCTCACTCAGGCTTCGAATATCAATTCCTTTCATGGCTTTACCCAGCCCTTTTGAAATCTCAGCAAGCACAGCAGGGTTATCATAGTTATTCACAGCCTCAACAATAGCGTTAGCCATCTTTTCAGGATTTTCTGACTTGAATATACCAGAGCCAACAAAAACCCCATCCGCACCTAAGCGCATCATGAGTGCTGCATCCGCGGGTGTGGCTATACCACCTGCTGCAAAATTCACCACTGGTAGGCGTTGAAGCTCTGCGGTTTCCTTCACGAGTTCAAAGGGTGCTTCGATTTGTCTTGCAACCGCAACAAGCTCCTCATCACTTTTACCTTTGAGTTCTCTTATCGCCCCCATGATGGCACGCATATGTCTCACTGCCTCTTTCACATCCCCTGTGCCTGCCTCGCCCTTTGTTCGTATCATGGCAGCGCCTTCATGTATTCTACGGAGCGCTTCACCCAAATCACGTGCACCACATACAAAAGGTATAGTAAACTTTGTCTTATCAATATGATATTCCTCATCCGCAGGTGTAAGAACCTCTGACTCATCCACCATATCCACACCTAATGCTTCTAAAATCTCAGCCTCTACAAAATGCC
>CAZCRM010000179.1:0-2704 GCA_964501085.1 uncultured Methanosarcinales archaeon
GCGCCTGTTCTGACAGCACATACAGCAACAACAGGTTTTTTTGATACAAGCATGGTGCTTTTTGTACCCATCAACCTGAAATCAGCCCCGCATGCCAGAACAAGAGATGCCTTCTGCATCACCTCTTCATGCGAAAGGTCAGAGTATGCTAAAATCACTTCGTTGATATCATATTCCTTTATTAGATTAGGTAGCTCATCTTCAGGGTAGATAGGGATATCTTTCTCATAGCCTGCAAGCTCTTTAGGATAACAACGCCCTGCTATGCCTGGTATCTGTGCTGCTGTGAACGCTACAACCTCGTAATTGTTATTATTCCTGAAATAAACATTGAAATTATGAAAATCTCTGCCTGCAGCGCCCATTATTAAAACTTTGGTTTTCATGGAATCTCACCTTGGTTGATAGAAATCTATATTACTCAATAAAGAATTTACTGATATGTGGTGCAAGATGTCTTTAAATAATAAAGCTACTATTGCTTTAATCATTGCATTGTTTGTTTTCGGGGTATTTGTGGGATATATCTATACCAAACATATAACACCTGTCCCCCCACCACCTCTTACCCCCACACCTACTATCAGTTATACACCAACCCCTACCCAAACTGTTTCGATGCCATCTCCTACTATAACCCCTACACTTACCTCTCCTCCCTCTACACCTACTGTAACTCCTGCCAAAATTAAAGAAAACTTTACTGTAAAACAGTTGTATGACCCTGAAAAAGATATACCTACTGCTACCATAGAGCTTGCCAACTACCGTGCCAATCCTGCTACAGTGCGTATTCATCCTGGAGAGAGTGTTCTTATAACGTTTGTTGGGGGTGAAAATATAGAACAGCTTAGTGTAACGCTTGACACCTCCTTTGAAAGAAAGCTTAGACCTAAAGGGGTGATTTATGTTATCTTTCACAATAAAGGAAGCTATAGCTTAAAAGCAGTCATACCCTCAGACGTCCCGAATATAATTCCAAGACCATATGCAGAAGCAACCATAAAGGTGTATTAGGCAAAGTACTTCAACGCTCCAAGAGCGTTGATAATCTGGGGTTCTTCGGGAACCATTATCTCCTTACGTAGCACATCCTTCAAGGCTGAGAGCATGCCTTTATTCTTTGCAGTTCCACCTATCAGAACTATTTTCTCTGCCTCAGGAATCATGAATGATATCCTTCTGGCAAAAGCATAATGCATTCCTGCTATAACCTCTTCCTTTGAAAAACCATTAACTAAGTATGAAACCATCTCAGAGATTGCAAAAACCCCGCAGGTGTGGTTGATTTCAGGGATGCGTTTTGCATTTAAGTGAAGCCTGCTCAACTCGTTAATATCAATATTGAAATAGTTTGCCACAAACTCAAGAAATGCTCCAGTTCCTGCACTGCATTTGTCATTGATTATAAAGTTGTTCTTCTTTACATCAATAACCTTGGTATCCTGACCCCCTATATCCACAATAACCTCTACATCAGGAAAGTAGTGTTTTACACCATAGATAGCCGCTGTTATCTCTGTCACAGAAGCTATATGAGGGACAGAGTTTCGAAAATATCCTGTTGAGATGATTTCATTCTTCTCTAACCCTTCTATTAAGGATTTCCATTCGTGGGAGGGTGCTATTCTGTATATGATATCCCCATCCACTATTCTCACCAGCTTTGCAGTAGTACTTCCCACATCAAGACCGATCATGTCCTCTCAAGCACCTCTCTGAATGCCTCAAGTCGCAGTTTTAATTGTTCTGGTGTACTTTTAGGAAGGTCTCCTTGTAAGGTTAAGATGGGATAATCCAACTCTGCTCTTAAAACCTCGTCCTCAAGCGTATGATGGCATGCAAACTGGGTATAATGAATAACTCCATCTACCTTTCTCTTTTCCAGTTCTTTCTGAAGAAACTCGATCCTGAACTCAAGTTGTCTTGCAAAGGTATACTCAGAATAGCTCTCTGCTATTTCCTCCATATTTTTGCCATGATGTCTTATGAACTCATAAGGTAGCTCATCAAATACCACATGCAGACCCATACTCTGCGCTACATCATGAAAATCATGGTATATGGGTGGCACGCCTATCAACGCCACTCTGCTCTTGAATTCAATTTTTTCTTCTTTTATGGCTTCAATTCTCTTTTTTAAAGCATCCATATCCCCTGAGAGATCGCTGAAAGAAATCAGAATTTGAAAGGCTTTGCTTGAGGAAATTCTTGCCCTGCATCTCTTCTCATCTATATCTTTACCAAGTTTTTTTATCACTTCAATTTCATGAAATTTTTTGTTATCTTTGATACCTCCAAGAAACTCGGATAATCTATAAAGCTGTGATCTTAAGTAATCAACATCTCCATCAAAAGGATAGAAGAAAAAATGAGTTGGTATTCCTGTTATCGCTACCCTCTGTCCATCCACAAGAGCATTATGACAGTCTCCTCCTGCAACCACAACAAGAGCATCTACGTTTATCTCTCTTTCAACAAGCATCTCTCTCCATATGGCACTCCATGCACACAGCTTGTTTTTGGGATATTTTTTGGATAGAGGTATCACATTGTTCACATCAAAGGGTTGTTTTCCACATGCAAATATGAGTTCTGGAGGCACCAAAGCAGTTATTCCCACTGTTGACATTATAGCTATTGATAAGAGTTCTTATGATGATATAAAGTCAACGATTGTGCATAGCAAAACCGATAAGTTCAT
>CAZCRM010000180.1:0-2691 GCA_964501085.1 uncultured Methanosarcinales archaeon
GGAAAATTTGCAGAATATTGCGATAGAGAAAATATATTTTACCTACCTCCCACGATTCTGAACATATTTGCTAAGCATACTGATTATAAAGTTCCGATTATAGGTATAAACGTGCTTCATACCCAGGTGAGATTCAACTCACCCCATATATTCTGCAACTTCAGGGATATTGATGGTGGTATTGCAGCACTTATAATAGAGAAAGAGAATATCAATGCTGTTTATGACGATATCTTCCCTGATAAGGGAAGCACAATAGAAGAAACAAAGCAAATCGTGAGAAATGAATTTACGGTTATCAAGGAGTTCAAAGCAAACTTTGAGAAGAATATATTAATCTCACTGGATGGAAAGCCTCCTGTGGAGGCTGTGAAGGGTATGATATACGTTCCTGAAGAAAAAGAGGATGAACTTCTTGGTCATCTTGATAAAGGGGATTACAAGGTTCATATGCCGTATGGGATTTTCTTTTTTAATAAAAAGACAAATGGGGCGTTTTTACTTGGAATGGGTTCGTATTATCCTTTTGATTTATTTCCATTTTTTGTGGATATTTCGGATTATTCAGAAGAGACCGTTATTGCATACGAACTGGTGAATGAAAAATTCAATGCATTCATCTCATGTCTGAATAACTTAAGATTTAATGATGGGAGATTTGTTTATTTCTGCATTGATGTAGGTGTTGTCCCATCATTTGGTGAAAAAGTTTTTGAATACAAAGACAGGGTGAAGGAATTAGTGGGTAAGAACTATTTTGGAATTTTATCCCCTCATCCTTCTGCGTATCTTCCCCCTGAGTTTCAATTGAGAAACTATTTATCCGAAGCGTTCAATAATACTTTTTTTATGAGTGCTGGTACAAACGCCTGTGTCGAGATTTAAAATTTCAGCTTCTTGATTTCTTAAGAGGCGCCGAGCTTTTCTCGGATTATTTTTATGCCTGCCAAAATCAAAGAAAAGCGCTCAGTCCCATGAATATTATTGAGGCATATATGGATTTACCTATAGCCTTGATGGCTTTTAGATCCCCTACATCTATTGTCCAGTTTTTTCGATACATGTGAAGGAAGGTATTTTTTAGAAAATAGATGAATGGAAGTATCATAACCAGAACACCTGTACTAAAGAGATTTAAAGTAATAGGACTTAACACCACCATGTAATATAGAAGCATGAAGATACAGGAGTATTTTATGAGTTGAGAGGGCTTAAATGTAACTCCAAAGGTTTTCAATCCTGCAGTTCTATCCCCAGATATGTCTTTTAAATCTTTCAAGAGCAATCCTGATATGCTAAAGAAAAAGAATGCTATAGCGATGATTATTCCTGAAGCATTGAGTTTGGAATATATCAGCCAGATACTCAAGGTATACATAGGCCATGCAACGCTGTAAGTAACCAACTCGCCCATATAATGCTGTTTCAGTCTGAAGCCAGTTATTTTCTTGAGAAATAAGTTATCAGAATACCACCATGTAACAAAAGCCCATATGGAAAAATAAAGATAAATGGGGCGCTTTAGCTCCATTGATAAGTAATAAACTAAAAGTAAAGAGCTTGCATAGAGGAAAATTGAGACAAAAAGGGCAATTCTTTGCATGCAGACATTCTGGGTTAGAATAGTTTTTTTGCCTTGCATAATATCTTCTTTCAAATCATTGCAGTGATTCCATAAGTTAGAGGCAAAGTTTGAAAGCAGGGAAACAGTTACTCCAGCCAGCAGCACAGGTAGATAGAAAAGGTGTAGCTCTTGATGTGAGAGCAAAAAAAGGGAGATGGCAAAAAGGGGGAAAGGTGAAATTATGGAGGCTGGGGTGTTGCAAAGCCTTAACAACTCAGCAACATCTCTCCAGCGCATTGTTTTTAAGCCACACCTAGGCGTGCTTGCTTGAACAGCTCCTCAGCTACCTTTTCTTCTTTTTCCCTCGTCTCCTTTTTCTCCTTTTTCATAACTTATACCTCCTTTTTAGTTCTGTCCATAAGGACATCACTTCCTATGCCCTATCTCAATATAAAATGTTAGTAAATATAGTTTAGAAATAATATTAAGAAAAATTACTCAGAAACTCTGCTCAGTGGCATTATTTATACCATTATCAGCATTCTTCCTTCCATGTCAAGCTTAGGAGAGACCGCAGATAGAATACTTGAATTGCTCAGCAAAACTGAAAAGTTAAGTGTAAGCGAGCTTAAAGAAAAGCTCCCCTCAGTTGATATGGCTATTATCAACTTTATGAAGGAATGTGGACTTATCGAAGCCAAGAACGGGGAGCTTGCAATCACTGAATTCGGTCTGAATCTGTTAGCTGTTGAGTAATTTCTCTAGCTTTTTGTAGGAATACCTTTCCTTTATCAGTGGTTTTGAATTTATCCAGATGATTCTCCACAAGACCCTGCTTCATGAGCAAATCAAGATACTTCTCTGCCAGCTTGAAGTTCAGATTCGCCTTATAGACGATGGTTGTTTTGTTTACTCCCCCTCTTGCCACATCTAGTATATCAATAATGATATCCAATCTGCTTCTTCGCATTTTATTCATTAAAAGCACTATTCTTATTTATAGGTTATGATTCTCATCATTATAATCATCTTAGATATTTCAGACATGAAAATTGGAATGATGCAGAATGTTCATGTTTATTATTACATGTCACAGGAGATGTTAAGAATGCTATATTCTGACGAGT
>CAZCRM010000181.1:0-2683 GCA_964501085.1 uncultured Methanosarcinales archaeon
TTATGTGATTCTCTAATATAAGTATTATTATAAATTAGGTTGTCAATGCACTAGAGAACCAGTTAGATATTATTCTGTATTGGAATCCTTCTTCTTTTTCAGGCATATTAAATCTTCAGCTAACTTTGTTGAACTTAAATCTCTTAGTAGATTAATGACATCTCTGTAAGAGATCAAAATGAGCGAATTAGAACTAACATCATCCAATATAACCCTATCAAAACTCACTAATATGATTTCTGTGAGTTTGAGATTGATTATAAAACCTCATCCATACTCCCACTTCTGAACCCCATAAGATCAAGGGTGATGTAATTAAAGCCCAGTCTCTTGAACTCATGCACAACTTTTTCTTTCATTTTCAGGAGCATCTCCATTTTCTCAGGCATAATTTCTATGCGTGCAATACCATTATGGTCTCTCACCCTCACAACCTCAAACCCTGCTTTTCGAAGAAAGTCCTCTGCTCTCCCAACTCTTTTTAATGCCTCATGGGTTATTCTCTGTCCATAGGGAAACCTTGAGGAAAGACATGCCATGGAAGGTTTATCAGCTACTGAGAGATTTAAGGTTCTTGCAATCTCTCGAATCTCCTCCTTCGTAACATGAAACTCCACAAAAGGATTATATACCCCCTCCTCAATAATTGCTTTTCTACCAGGTCTATGACCTTTCAAATCAGAGATGTTGGTACCTTCCACAATAGTACTGATTCCTTCTTGCTTTGCTATTTTCTTCAACTGCTTTATCAATCCTTTCTTGCAGTAATAACATCTATCTACAGGATTCTTTGCAAATTCTGGCTGACTTAACTCATCATAATCTATTATAACATGCTTGATTCCTATTTCCTTTGCAACCCTTTTTGCACACTCTAACTCACCTATAGCAAGGGTTTGAGAGTTTGCAGTAACAGCAAGTGCTTTGTTTTTTAAAGCTTTATACGCTATCGCTGCAAGCACTGAGCTATCCACTCCCCCAGAAAAAGCAACTACAACACTACCTTTGGATTTTAGAGCCTTCTCAATCTCTTTGATTTTATGTTCTACATCAGCCATGCAGGAATCTTCTGTTTTGCAATAAGGTCTTGAATATCCTCTCTTTCTCTTATAACCTCATACCTGCCATCCTTAACCAAAACCTCAGCACACCTTGGTCTTCCATTATATTGGCTGCTCATACTAAAACCATAAGCTCCTGTGTCTAATATTGCTATGATATCGCCTTTCCTTACCTCTGGAAGCTCTCTATCCATGGCGAGAATATCTCCTGTCTCACATATGGGTCCTACTATGGTATAGGTTTCTTGAGGTGCTAAGTCTGCTTTGTTGGCAATCAGAACATGATGGTAAGCGTTGTACATGACAGGGCGGATGAGAAGGTTAAAACCTGCATCCACACCCACAAAGTTTTTTGCAGCTTTTTTCACAGTATTAACACGGGTTAAAAGAATGGTGGTATCTCCAACGATATAACGCCCAGGTTCAAGAATAAGCTTAGGAGCTATGCCCATAGCCTTTGTTCGTTCTTTGAAGATAGGAAGAATTGCCTCTGCAAGATCTTGGGGTGAAGGTGCAGGTTTTCCTTTCTCATAGGGTATGCCAAGACCTGAGCCCATATCAACAAACTCAAGTTCAACACCCAGTCTAGTAATCTCTTCCACGAGATCCATCATCTTCTCCATGGTTTCAACAAATGGCGAGATCTCTAAGATTTGCGAACCTATATGGCAGTGTATACCGCATGGTCTAACTCCAGGAAGTTCCAGGGCTTCTTTATATACTGCTAAGACCTCTTGTGCAGGGATGCCAAACTTTGAGGTTTTAAGTCCAGTTGAGATTTTAGGATGGGTCTCTGGGGAGACATCAGGATTTACACGAAAGGCAATCTCTATACTTTTTCCCGTTTTCTCAGAGATTTCAGATAATGTATGTAGTTCATCCCTTGAATCCACAGACACTCTTACACCTATCTCCACGGCTTTCTGAAGCTCGAAATCTGTCTTTGAGTTTCCATTGAAGAGTATCTTATGCTTGGGTATTCCTGATAAAAGTGCGATATAGAGTTCACCATAGCTGAATACATCAGCACCAGCACCCTGTTTTGCCAGTATTCGCATAATTGCAAGGTTTGCATTGGCTTTGGCTGCGTAATAGATATCAGCATCTGGAAAAGCTTTTTTATAGCTCAAAAAATTCTCAATAATTCTGTTTTCATTGGTTACATAGAGTGGAGTGCCTAAACGTTCTGCAAGCTCTATGGTATCAACACCACCTATGGTAAGATGGTGGTTTTGGATCTCAAGATGATGCTTTATTGTGAACATAGCTACTCTTCACAGGGATTATGTATATTATAGTTTTTTATTGAGCAAACTATATAGTGATTAATTCCATCCGCAGGCAGTGCCTATGGAAAAGAAGATTTTCTCATATTCAGTTAGCACTCCACAACAAAAACTGAGTTATATATAGTGTTCTGCTTAACATTTGAAACCGCTGAAGCGACACCTTAAGATAAAAAAGCTTATTTGCTTTTATTCTCATTAATTGCTTTGCTCAGATTATACGAAGTTATGCGGATACTATAATCAAAAGCTTTATCCTTCTTAGATACATTTATTATGTTGCCTGGGTAGGGTAGCTGGTTTATCCTATGGGACTGTGGATCCCACGACTCGGGT
>CAZCRM010000182.1:0-2601 GCA_964501085.1 uncultured Methanosarcinales archaeon
TACAAACTTAAGAGAGAAAATTAAACAATCAGTAGGTGTGGATCTCTGGAAATAAAAGGGTGTCGTTATGAAAGAAGGTGAAATTTATCGGGTTTCAGGGCCTGTGGTTATCGTCAGTGGTTTGGATACCAAGATGTACGATGTGGTCAAGGTAGGAAACGAAGGGTTAATGGGCGAAGTAATCGGCATAGAAGGAAATAAATCTATTATTCAGGTGTACGAGGATACCTCTGGTATAAAACCAGGTGAACCTGTGGAAAATACTGGTATGCCGTTATCTGTTGAGCTTGGACCAGGTCTTTTAGGTAGCATATTCGACGGAATCCAGCGCCCTTTACCTGTGCTGAAAGAAAAAATGGGCGATTTTATTAGAAGGGGCGTTTTTGCTGAAGGTCTCTCTCGCCAGAAGAAATGGGATTTTGTACCTGTTGTGAAAAGAGGAGATAAGCTGAAACCTGGAGAGGTTATAGGTATAGTTCAAGAAACAGAGAACATTGAGCATAGGATAATGCTACCTCCCAATATCTCAGGTACCATTGATGAAATAAAAGAGGGAAGCTTCAGAGTGGATGAGGTGATATGCACCTTATGCGATGGTACAGAGATTACGATGATGCAGAAATGGCCTGTGAGAGTGCCCAGGCCTGTGAATAAAAAACTGATGCCAGATACACCCTTAATCACAGGTCAGAGAATTCTTGACGGACTATTCCCTGTTGCGAAAGGAGGAACTGCAGCCATTCCAGGTCCATTCGGAAGCGGAAAATGCATAACTGGAGATACAACTATTTTGGTTGATAATTCACTTATGCGTATAAAAGATGTTTTCTGTAAGATTGAAAAACAAAAGCTGGGAGAGGTGATAGAAGAAAACGGAGTTGAAAAGCTAATAAAGCTATTCAAACCACTGAAAATCCAGACGTTTGATGGCGAAAAGATCATAGAGGGTGAGGCAACGCATGTGTATCGCGGAACATCTGCAAGAATGATTGAGATAAAGACCCGTTCAGGGCGCTCTATAAAACTAACACCCATACATAAACTCTTTAAGCTGGATTCAGAACTCAGAATAACTGAAACAGAGGCAGAGCAGTTGAAAGAGGGCGATTATATAATTTCGCCAAGAAAAATTGATATGGCAGGGGAGTACCAGAAAATAACCTCTGAGACAGAGAGATGCTCTGAAGCCATTAATGTACCCTCATATCTACATGAAGAGTTTGCAGAGCTTTTGGGATATTTAATGTCCGATGGCGTGATAAAGGACAATGAAACTATCGAGTTCTTCAATAAGAAAAAGGAGCTACGAGATAGAGTAAGCTTCTTAATAAAGCAAATATTTGGTTTAAGGACAGAAGGTACGGCTAAAGTTAAGGTCTCAAGCAAGGCACTTGTCAGGCTTCTTGTATCCTTAGGACTAAATAAAAAGCCACAGAATATGGTACTTCCTAAAGCTCTACTACCGTCTCCAGAATCTGTAATAAGGCATTTCCTTGCAGCATATATAAGCTGTAATGGATATACAAAAGAGGGAGATGTGGAAATCATAGCCCCAAGTGAATCCATGCTGGAAGGATTTGCATACCTTCTCCTGCGTCTTGGGGTTTTGTACAACATAAAGGAAAAGGTGGTAAACGGAAAAAGGTATTATTGTATTGTTATAAGTGCTAAAGAAGCTGTGAACATCCATCCGTATTTTGGTAATGATTTCAACTCAACAGATGTTGTGCCAGTGACAAGTACCCTGTTCAGGCAGATGTTTGGAAAAACAAAGCAATTACTGGAGAAAGAAAGTATTTCTTGGAGTGCATCATGCTATGACCAGAGCCAAACCGCTGTAACATTGAAAGTAAACCTGCATAATGAACATCTGCAAAAGTTGGCAAATGCCTTAGGCTTTGTCTTCTGTGATGAAATTACAAGTGTTAGAGTTATTGATTCAGAGGAAGAGGTCTATGACATAACCGTGCCTGAAACCCACAATTTTGTTGGTGGGAATATACCCATGATTCTCCACAACACTGTTACTCAGCAACAGCTTGCAAAATGGAGCGATACCGAGGTTGTGGTGTATATTGGATGTGGGGAACGAGGTAATGAGATGTCAGATGTCTTAAGTGAGTTTCCTGAGCTTGAGGATCCAAAGACAGGCAGACCATTGATGGAAAGAACTGTGCTCATAGCAAACACCTCTAACATGCCCGTAGCAGCAAGAGAAGCTTCTGTTTACACAGGTATTACTATAGCAGAGTATTACAGGGATATGGGTTATGATGTATCTCTCATGGCGGATTCTACTTCGAGGTGGGCTGAGGCAATGAGAGAGATTTCTTCTCGCCTTGAGGAGATGCCTGGAGAAGAAGGCTATCCTGCATATCTTGCAGCAAGATTGTCTGAGTTCTATGAACGTGCTGGCAAGGTGAATGCCCTTTCAGGAAGAGAGGGATCAATAACTGTCATTGGTGCGGTTTCACCTCCAGGTGGTGATTTCTCAGAGCCTGTTACTCAGAACACCCTGCGTATTGTGAAGGTATTCTGGGCTCTTGATGCCAAGCTTGCACAGCGCAGACATTTCCCTGCCATAAACTGGCTTAACAGCTA
>CAZCRM010000183.1:0-2585 GCA_964501085.1 uncultured Methanosarcinales archaeon
AAACTCCAGCGAACACTTGTTTTACGTTTGGTTGCTCCAATGCCCATTATTGACCCTGCAATAACATGAGTGGTGCTAACAGGAATCCCGAAGATAGCTGTAAGCATGAGAAGCAGACCCCCACCGGTTTCGGCACAGAATCCATCCACAGGTCTCAACTTTGTGATTCTCATACCCATGGTTTTAATCACCTTCCACCCTCCAAGTAAGGTTCCAAGAGCGATTGAAGTAAAAGAAAGAAGTATCACCCAAGATGGAACATCTGCACTAACATCCAGATAACCCACAGAAATGAGCAGGGCAGTGATGATACCTGCAGTTTTCAGGGCGTCATTGGAACCATGCCCGAGAGAATACCAGCTCACTGAGATTAGTTGAAGTTTTCCAAACACTTTATTGATTGTAGAGGGGCGATATCTTCGAATAGCACTAAACAGTAGAAGAGCAAAGATGCTTGAAAAAATAAAACCCATGACAGGGGCGAGTATTATGAATACCAGAACCTTGATGATACCGTCCATTATAAGCACACTAAAACCACCAGTTGCAATTCCTGCACCAATGAAGCTTCCGATAAGAGTATGGCTCATGGATATAGGCATACCGAAATTCGTCATGAGCACGCCCCAAAAAATCGATGATATCAAAGCTCCAAGAACAAGTGTGGGTGTGACTATATTAACATCAATAATCCCTTTTCCAACGGTTTTTGCTATTGCATGGGGCATGACCATAAAAGCTATGAAGTTCATGAGTGCAGCCAAACTCACAGCTTTGAATGGTGTTAGAACTTTTGTTGATACAACTGTAGCTACAGAGTTTGCTGCATCATTCCACCCATTGACAAAATCGAAAAATAATGCTATAAAAATCAATAAAATCACGGCTATACTCAGCCCGAACATTTTATCACCTGCTCAGCAAAAAATCATGCATTCTTTACAACGATATCGCTGATCACATTGGCGGCATCTTCACATGCATCTGTTGCCAGCTCAAGGCGCTCATACACTTCTTTCAGTTTCATGATCTCAACAGGATCCTTTCGTTTGAAAAGCTCTGCAACTGATCTCTTGTAGATATCATCAGCAATATTCTCAAGCCTGTTAACCTCTATGCAGCGTTTTTCGATTTCCTTTGGTTTTTTCAGGTTGCGCAGACCTGAGATAGCAGTGCATAGCTCAGCAGTCTGCTTCTCGATTACATCTGCCAGCTTTGTCATATTCTCTTCAGGTGCTTCAATTTCATAAAGCACAAATCGTATAGCAGTGCCATCAATGTTGTCAAGAACATCATCAAAGGCGGATGCTAGCTTGGAAATGTCTTCGTGGTCTATGGGTGTTATGAAGGCTTTGTTCAGCTCTTCAAAAATTTCATGAACAAAATCATCACCCTGATGCTCAATGTTCTTTATCACCTGCTGTTTTTCAGCGATATTTTCATAGTTCTTGAGCATGTCAAGCAGGGCAATTGAGGCATCATAAACGTTTCGGGATACATTCTCCAGCATGTTGTAGAAATGCTTATCCTGCGGAATCAACCATTCTTTTAAACCCATTTTATTATGATGATATAACTCTCTTGCTTTTATGTTTTTCGAAATTGCTTGGTAACACTTTCAACTCCTTTGGTAATACCCCATCAAACACAAATCTACAATTTTTCTATCAGCTTTATTACTGCTCTGTTGCAGATAGAGGATGCCATAGCTATGTTCCAGTTTCTTCTGTCTTCAATGATATTGCTTATACCACGAATCTCTATTAAAGGTGTTTTGTAAAGGGTACATAAATGCGCCACAGCAGCACCTTCTGTGTTCTCACATATGGCATTGAAACGCTTTCTAAGGATTTCTCCAGCTTGGAGAGTTCCTGAACACTGCGATACTGTTACAAAATTACCCCATATTACCTTAAAACCTGAATCCTTCAAGGTTTTTACCGCAAACATGCTCATCTCTTTATGCAGAGGAAATCTGTTGTAGTACTCTCGTTCATTTTTCAGTAACGCTAAACCTGTGTATTCCATAGGATGCCATCCTTCAGGTGTTAGCACCCCTTCTTCGCCATAATTCTCACTTTCCGCAACAGCTATATCCCCTATCCTGAGATTTGAATGGGGATATGCCCCACCTATTCCAAAGAGAATCATAAGGTCAATATCATAGTTTTCCAGCAATAGGGTTGCAGAATGGGCAGCATTCACCTTTCCCACTCCAGAATGGGTAAAAATGATCTCTTTTCCATGTAGTTTTCCTTCAAAAACAATCTTTAGGTCTTCCTTCACCTCTGGATGAATACAATGCCTTATTTCTTCTGATTCCATGGGTGTGGCTGTTATGAGAGCTATATGCTGCATACATATCAATATCGTTAAATTACTACTTACAGATTTTGTAAACGAAATAAGAACAGGATAATCCGAATCCAAGCTTTGCTGTGCCTGAAGACAAAGAATAAAAAATAAGCTATATTCTTTTTTAAAGCTATAGCTTCGCTTTGTTCGAGCGGATTTGCATCGATTTACATACATATTCAGCTCAGAACGTTATTATAAGCTTTTATGATTTCTAAAAAAAGAACGTA
>CAZCRM010000184.1:0-2545 GCA_964501085.1 uncultured Methanosarcinales archaeon
AGCTCAGCACAATGCTTTCATCTGTTGATGATTATCTCATGAACGCAAGAATTGCAAAGGATATTATAGAGGTAATAAATAGCTGTTTATTAACATGAACATGAAATGTCCGACATGTGGTAAAGATTGCTTGCTTCCTGCTGAAGTTGTGCTTGAAAACCTCTATAGCATGTATATGGCATGTGATAGGTGCATGCCGGATCAAAACTTCAATAAAAATCTTCCATTTCATGAAAGGGTAGATAAAAACACAGGGAGGTGTGATAAATGTGGCAAGCGTCATCTTGATTATGTCATCGCCAATGTGCTTACCATACTGAAGGATGAAGGACTCTTTCCTCAGGATGCAACACTTCGAGAGGTTGGCACACCCCTCATCGTTTTTGGATATCAGATACCCTACCCCCCAAGGCTTGGGAATAATACCTTGATTCTACTGATGGATTCAATCACTGAGCAACTTGCCAACACCATTGTTTCTGAAGTTCCTGAGATAAAAGGAGTGATAAAAAGAAGAGGGTCTATTTCTCAGAGTGTTGGAATACTGGATACCAATGCTACCCCCCACACCTATGAATTGCTCTCAGGATGTGATATGAGATGTGATGTTGTATCCTCATGCATGGGCGAGCTATGTATATACAAGAATCAATCAAAGATACATGTAGAATTTTATAATACAAAAATAAAAAAAATTGAGACGATGTATCTTAAAGGAGAGTTTGATAACAAAGTTATAGTGGATGCTCTCTGCGGTCCAGGTACTCTTGGTCTTCTGTGTGCGTTGGGAGGTGCAAAGAAGGTTATTCTCAATGATGCATGGCTTCCAGCAGTCAAAAACGCTATCCTGAGCATTAAAATGAATTCGAAGATTCTTGGAGTTGAGATGGAGTTTGAAGATAATGATGATATCTTAATAGGGAATCAACCACACCTGATGGCTGTGGCTAAAGGCATGACAGAGATCATGGTGTATCATGGAGATATTCGAAAGCTAAGTGAGGAAGTAAAAAAATGTGATATTTGCTTACTTGACTGTTTTCCTGCTGTGGATGCCTCTGAATTCATGCTTCATTGCAGGGAGATTTCAAGAAAGGTGGTGGTGATTTAGCTCCTGCAGCAGAGATGGTTCAGAACGATTAAGCTTTTGGAATATCTTGCCTCGTATTCATGACCATTTGCTTTAAGAAGGGATAGATAATAATCTCTCAGCTTTTCTATAGCCCTGTCGTTCTTATAGCTGTGGTAAACATTAAAACCATGATCAAATAGCTCTATTCTGTCTATGATATGGGTTGATTCATGAACCTTCTTCAACATGATCAAAAAATCGGAATGGGGGATGCTTGATATATGCTTACCAGAGATTGATTCAAATATACCTGCGTCATGAGAGGTTTCGCATGCAAGCAGGTCTTCATAGTAATTCTTATGCAGAACAACCATGTTGTAATTAACAGAACTGAATAGCTCAGCAAGGGCGTTCCATAAATAATTTTTTGAGGTGAACTCTTTTATTATCTCTTTCAAATAACCAAAATGTTTTATTGCACCCTCAGCCACCCCCTGCTCTCTGGATTTCATATCAATTCGAAGAGCAGTGGTTCTTTTTTGCACAACCTCGATATCAAGATTTTTGTGATATACCAAGAACATAACCACTATGTGCGCCACAAAATCCCTATAAAACTCGTTATCTCCTTCAACTACGAGGGTAACAGAGGAAGGGTTTATGTTATCTACGCAGAAGATAGATACTTCGCACTTCCATCCAGAGGCATGGCATATTTCATTGATGCGTTTGTCAAGGTCGGAGATTGTGACAATCTTCAAAGGGTCAAGCAGTTCATCAATTACCTCTATTTCAAGTGGTATACCTTTTGTCCATTTCAGCATCCAAAGAAAAATCGATCTTTCGAGCAGTACGCATTTTCCAGATTGTATGTACTCTTCACTTAAAGATTTATTTTCCTTAGATGTAATGCCTGAGATTGCCTCCTGCACACTACCATAACGTTGAAGAGCAACGTATGCAATATCAATAGCATCCCTTATGGCTGCGCTCAGATTGCCTCCATGCTCTTCGGTCAGGTTTCTGAGTTTCCTGAGGTGAGCTTCCTCAATCGATATGTTTTTTCTGATAATCATCTCGGTGCTACTATAGTAACACCTGATTGATATCCAATAAATCTTTTGATTTGTTACTGTGATACTATTGTCGTACTGTAGTGCTACTTCAATCACAACACATTATTTAACAGTGTTACTGCTAAGTTAGTAAGGTCAGATAATGGTGGAGGAGTTGCAGGCGGGCTGGGAGAGGGAGATGGGAACGAGGGAGCGGGGGTACTATTGGCGTTTTTGGGTTAAACCTATGAACCCGTAGTTATAATAATGTAGCTTATGAGCAGAACAGAGAGAGACAGTCTTGGAGAGGTTGAGGTTCCTGATGACGCACTCTACGGTGCCTTTACCACCCGCGCTTATAAGAATTTCCAGATAAGCGGGATCAAAGCAAAACCTGAGCTGATAAAATCCTATGCCA
>CAZCRM010000185.1:0-2494 GCA_964501085.1 uncultured Methanosarcinales archaeon
GAGGATTATGTTAAGGTAACTCAGGAAGAGCTTGAAAAGGATATATACTCCACTGGCTTCTATAAAAATAAGGCAAAAAATATTAAGAAATTGAGCGAGATGCTTATAAATAGATTTGGTTCAAAGGTGCCTGATAACATGCAAGACCTCCTCACTCTACCAGGTGTGGCAAGAAAAACCGCAAATATAGTGCTCTCCAACGCCTTCGGAAAAAATGAGGGAATAGCTGTGGATACCCATGTGAAGAGAGTCTCTGCAAGGCTTGGTCTTACACAGAACACCAATCCTGATAAGATAGAAAAAGACCTTATGAAGCTTGTTCCCAAAAGTGATTGGGGGATTTTCACACTGCTTTTAATACATCATGGAAGAAATGTCTGTAAAGCAAAAAAACCTCTATGTAACAATTGCGTGTTGAATAAGCTATGCCCTTCTGCATATATATGACGCTTGATGAATACCAGAATATCAGAGATTTCAAGAAATCACCTGAGCCAAGAGGTGGCAACAAAGATAGCTTGGGTGGCATCTTTGTGGTGCATGAGCATCATGCTTCACGTCTGCATTATGATCTTAGATTAGAGATGCATGGAGTTCTCAGGTCATGGGCTGTACCAAAGCAGCCACCTGAAAAAGCAGGTATAAAGCGTCTTGCAATACAGACAGAGGATCATCCTCTTGAATATGCAGAGTTTGAAGGTGTTATACCAGAAGGTATGTATGGTGCAGGAAGGGTGAAGATATGGGATAAAGGTGATTTCATATTAGAGAAAGAGGAGGAGGATGAGCTTCTTTTCGAATTGAAAGGAAGAAAATTAAAAGGCAGGTATGCGTTGATAAAAACAGCATTTAGGGGAAAGGAAGCTTGGCTGTTCTTTAAAAGAAAATAACATATAAATATAACATAGCAGGAATAGTAGCAAGAGGTATTCCACATGCAAGAAAACAAGATAATATTAGATGAAAATGATATTCCAAAGAAATGGTATAATATCTTACCTGATATGCCTACACCACTCTCTCCGCCTCTAAATTCAAAAACAAAAGAGCCTCTGAAACCAGAGGACCTTTCAGCGATTTTTCCAATGGAACTAATAAAACAGGAGGTTAGCAAGAGCAGGTTCATACCCATACCAGAGGAAGTTCTTGAGATATACAGGCTGTGGCGTCCCTCCCCACTCTATCGAGCATACCGTCTTGAAGCCAGACTGAAAACATCAGCAAAAATCTATTATAAATATGAGGGAGTAAGCCCTGCGGGAAGCCATAAGCCTAACACTGCTGTTGCCCAAGCATACTATAACATGAAAGAAGGTGTTGAGAGACTGACAACAGAAACTGGTGCAGGTCAGTGGGGAAGTGCTCTTGCCCTTGCAACCAATTTTTTTGATTTGAAATGTAGGGTGTATATGGTTAAGATAAGCTATCATCAGAAACCATACCGAAAATCATTGATGCAGTTATGGGGAGCAGAGGTGGTACCATCACCAAGTAACCTTACGAATGCTGGAAAGAATATACTTGAAGATCATCCCGACTCACCTGGAAGTCTTGGTATAGCTATAAGTGAAGCAGTAGAAGATGCAGCAACCCATGACAACACCAATTATTCCTTAGGTAGCGTGCTGAACCATGTACTGCTCCATCAGACGGTCATAGGACTTGAGGCAAAAGAACAGCTTGCTCAGGTTGAGGATTACCCTGATTATATCATTGGGTGTGTGGGAGGAGGAAGCAATTTTGCAGGTATAAGCTTTCCTTTTCTGATGGATAAGCTTGCAGGCTCAAAAAATGTAGAAGCTATCGCTGTTGAACCCAAGGCTTGCCCATCCTTAACCTCAGGTGAGTTCAGATACGATTATGGAGATACCGCAGGTTTGACTCCACTTTTGAAGATGTATACCATGGGTCATGAGTATGTACCTCCAGCCATACATGCAGGAGGGCTTAGATACCATGGTGATTCCCCTATCGTTAGTCAGTTGTATGCAGATAAAATAATAAATGCAATAGCCTATCACCAAACCGAGGTTTTTGATGCCTCCGTAACCTTCGCAAGAAGTGAGGGCATCGTTCCTGCACCTGAATCAGCCCATGCCATAAAATGTGTTATAGATAAAGCTCTTGAATGTAAGAGAAAAGGTGAGAGCAAGACCATATTATTCAACCTCAGCGGGCACGGGCATTTTGATATGGGAGCGTATGATAGTTATTTCAGTGGAAGCATGAAGGATTTAAGTTGAACTGGATTCACAGGATATTTTTAAAAAGGGAAGAACATACAGTAAGCTTGGATGAGCTTCCCGCATTACTTGATGAAAAGTATGAAAATATAGCTAAAAACATAGGGAAGCGTGCTGTTTCTCTGTTCTCAGATATAGAGGAGTTACTTGAGGAAATCAAAACAAGTGTAGCTTTGCTTGAGAATGCAATGCCTAAGGGAACCTTTCATCTTAAAGCTGTCAAGATTGCCACAAGCAACAGGGATAACATA
>CAZCRM010000186.1:0-2454 GCA_964501085.1 uncultured Methanosarcinales archaeon
CATATCTAAATGCTTTAAGATAAAACTCAAAACCCTCTGGGTTCAAGCCCTGCTCTATAATTCTTTTGCGCAATGGCTCATATAGATGAATACGCTGTGCTCCAGAAGCCAATTCCATTCTGGGGTGCATCAGGTCAAATGACTTAGAGATTTCGGGTTTATCTTCATAGGGCATGGCATAGAAGGGTTTTGTTTTTGTGGGGAAGTCGACAATAAAATAATGCTCGCCAATTTCTTCTCCTATGGAACGCTCTGCTTCAGTGCTGAGATCCTCTCCCCACTCTATCTCTTCACCATGTTTACTAGCTATCGCTATCGCTTCATCATAGGTTATACGTTTGAACGGGGTGGAAGGAATCTCTAAATCAACCCCAAGCAGATTGAGATACCGCTCAGCTTTATTAAAAACGCTGGAATATACATGGCATATAAGATTCTCAAGTATCTGCATCACCTCGTTATGATCAAGAAAACTCGCTTCAATATCTATAGAGGTGGCTTCGTTCAGATGTCTTCTGGTATCATGCTCTTCTGCCCTGAAGATGGGTCCAATCTCATACACCTTCTCAAGCCCCCCAGCCATCATGATCTGTTTGAAGAGCTGGGGACTCTGGTTAAGAAAAGCCTCCTTTTCAAAATAGGTTATTGGAAAGAGGGCAGTTCCTCCTTCTGTGGCAGTGGCTACTATTTTTGGTGTCGTGATCTCGATAAATCCAGCGTTGTCAAGGAATTCTCTAATGCTTTTCATTACAATATGCCGTATCCTGAATATAGCCTGCGTAGGTGCTCTTCTCAGGTCCATGAATCTGACCTCAAGCCTGTGGTCAAGGTCAGCATTCACCTTGCCTGTGGTATCCATGGGAAGTGGGGATTCTGCCACTCCAAGAACCTTGATGTCTGTGGGTATGATCTCATAGCCACTGGGCGCCTTTGCTTCTTTCTTCACATCTCCCGTAACCGCAATTACGCTCTCTCTGCTCAGATTTCTCACAGTTTCAATTAAGTTCCTGTCGATACCTCTGAAAAGCGTTACCTGAGAAAGTCCTTCTCTATCCCTAACTATAAGAAAGATGATGCCTCCAAGGTCACGTATCTCGTGTACCCAGCCGCATATTGTTATTCTTTTTCCTTCCATCTCAGGGGTTATTTGCGTTGAATAATGTGTTCGTGTCATGCTGTGCCAATAATGAAGAATTTCCATTATTAATCTATTGCATTTATATAAGCATGAAATTATCTATTGTCATGCAATATAAAAACATGAACAGTAAAAACTATGAATGAGGAGTAATGATAGCTTTCTTATGCATGTAGCTGATTAGGGGTATCACCATATGAACAAAGATGATGTTTGCATACTAATCCCCACCCTTAATGAAGGTAAAACCATAGGTAGAATTGTAAAGGAATTCAAATCCCTTGGTTATTCAAACATTCTTGTAATCGATGGTCATAGCACAGATAATACTGTGGAGAACGCCCTTAAGGCAGGAGCAAAGGTAATCACACAGAGTGGAGAAGGAAAGGGGCAGGCTGTGAGTCAGGCATTTCAGTTAATAAACAGCAAGTATGTTGTGATGATAGATGGAGATGGAACATACCTGCCTGAAGAGGTGGACAAACTTCTTGAACCTGTTGTGACAGGAGTCGCTGATCATGTGATTGGAAACAGGTTCGCACATTATCATAAAGGTGCTTTTACACGTTTAAACCTTTTTGGAAATAAAATATTAAACAAGATATTTGGATTTACGTATGGCGTCTGGCTGGAAGATATTCTCTCAGGTTACAGGGCGTTTAGTTATAACGCTATCAAACAGATTGAGTTGAACAGAACTGGTTTTGAGGTGGAGACCGAGATTACAGTTGAATGCGTTAAAAAGGATCTAAAAATTGTGGAAGTACCAATAACATATCTTGCAAGAACAAGTGGAGCAGTAACCAAACTCAGACCTTTCAGGGATGGTTTCAGAATTGCTTCTACTATATATTTACTGGCAAGAACCCACAATCCTTTATTTTATTTTAATATAATAGGCGGTCTCTTCACGGTAGCAGGGGTTTTTACTGGCATCTATGTTGTAAATGACTGGCTGAAAGGCATAACGCATGTTCCCATGACCATTCTCTCCACCCTTCTCATAGTTACAGGAATTCAGATGTTTATCTTCTCCATTCTAAGCGATCTCATCGTTTCTGTGCACAAGGAAAACATGCGTATGTTGCGTAAGATACTGAAAGAAAAGGAAAAGCCATGACAGTGGTGCTGTAAGAGAAGAAGTTTAAGTGGTATTCTAAGCAGTTTAGCTGGGATAGAAGTAGGAAGTTTGAGAAGGTTCTCAAGCTCGTTGTAGACCATACAATTTAAGACTTCATGTTGAAAATATGAGTTCTGAAGAAAGCCATTTAAGCTTCCTCTTTGCAGAAGAAGTGCTCTTTCGCTGCTTCTTATCG
>CAZCRM010000187.1:0-2443 GCA_964501085.1 uncultured Methanosarcinales archaeon
CCTTCAGATAGTGATTTCTCCCATGTGATGGTATACATAAATGGAATCTTCAAGACTAATGTCTCAAAAGGCTTACAATTCTATAACGCTACAGGTCTAACTCCAGATACAGAATACACCATCTCAACCCATACCGTAGATACCTCTGGTAATATTAACTTAACTTGGGTGAATCATACAGCAAGAACCGCACCTGCTTTAACACCAACTCCTACACCTACAATTACTCCTACTCCAACCCCAACTCCAGACACCACACCTCCTGAGATTTTCTTCGTATCACCAACTACAAACTCAACAAATAATAACTATGTATATGTGAAAGCTTTAGTTACAGACAAAAGCCCAACATCCAGCTTCCTGGACTGGAACAGGAGTCTTAAAGCATACTGGAGCATGAACTCTACAATCTCAAGCTTAATTTCTGATTTTACAGGAAATAATTATGGTTTGCTTGGTGATGGAAATTCATCAGAGATGCCCTCTTTAGTAAAAGGAAGGTTTGGTAATGCTCTTGAGTTTGATGGTAATGACTTCATTCGTGTACCTAACTCTAATAGCTTAGATGGCTTTAATGAAATCACCATAGAGGCATGGGTTAAACCAGTGCTTGGAAAAAGAGGCTCAATCGTTAACAAATATTTGTATAATTATAGCATTCCCATTAACGAAAGAAGCTATGAGCTTGATATAGATGCAGATGGAAGCATTAATTTCGCTTTAAGCTCGAATGGCACAGGAGCAGGCACAGTCTGGCTTTCTTCTGCTAATAAGGTCAGCAACAACACTTGGACTCATATAGCTGCAGTATCTGATGGAACTACAATGAAGATCTACATAAACGGTGTAGAAGATCCGAATACAAAGGCTGCACCCAAAACAATACATTCTTCAGCATATGACCTTTATATAGGGAGATGGCAGTACTCCAATAATGCATGGGATAGTGGATTTAATGGTATAATCGATGAACTCAGAATCTGGAACAGGGCTTTAAGTCCTGAAGAAATTAGAGCATCATGCTGCTCTGGAGATATAGAGCACAATTTCACTGATCTTGCAGATGGAAGCTATGAATACTATGCCTATGCAACAGATTCAGAAGGAAACTCAAACACAACAGAAACAAGAAGCATAACGGTTAATACTGCAATACCAACACCAACTCCCACTCCAACTCCAACCCCAACACCTACACCCACACCAACCCCGACTCCTACTCCTACTCCAACACCTACTCCTACACCCACTGCTACACCAACTCCCACTCCAACTCCAGACACCATACCACCTGCAAGCATAACTAACCTGCATAACACCACATATGAGCAGACATACATCAACTTTAGCTGGAATGATCCCTCAGACAAAGATTTCTCTCATGTGATGGTTTACATAAATGGAATCTTCAAAACCAATGTCTCAAAAGGCTTACAATTCTACAATGCCACAGGTCTAACACCAGATAGCGAATACACAATCTCAACCCATACCGTAGATACCTCAGGCAATATTAACCTAACCTGGGTAAACCATACAGCAAGAACAGCACCTGTATTAGATACATCTTTAATAGAGGTTGCGGTAACTCCTTCCAACATAACAGTATTCCGTGGGCAGAACTTCACTCTCAACATAAGCGTAGATCCAAAGGGTAAAGAGATTGCAGGAGCACAGCTTGATATTCTCTTCAACTCCTCTTTAGTTAAAATAAACAGCATCGAAGAAGGCAATCTTTTCAAACAGAATGGTGCAAGTACCTTCTTTAGTAATGGTAGCATCAACAACTCAGAGGGTATAGTCAAGAAGGTCATAGGTTTGATACTTGGCAATTCAAGCGTAACAGGCAAAGGAAACTTCATCACCATAAACCTCTCAGCAATCGCTCCTGGAAGCACTGAAATCGCTCTAACAAAAGTAAAAATCACTGATCCTAATGGTAACCCCACTCTGTTAAACATTATTAATGGAAGTGTTGAGATACACCAGAGCTATGATGTTAATAACGATGGAATCGTAGATATCTCTGATGCCGTTATAGTGGGTCGGCATGATGGTGAGATAACCTCACCCCCTTACCCAATATATGATGTCAATACAGATGGTATGGTGAATGTCACTGACGTTGATCTCGTGGTACAGCATATGGATTGAAACATATTTTTTATTTAAATAAAAAGAGAAACCGCTTGAACGAAGCGAAAAAGCATTAAAAGATAATAATTCTTATCTTATTTTCTTAACTCAACCCGATCTTTGCCTTGATATGAGCGATATCCTCCTCGATCCTCATGAACCTTCTATCCATGTATGATCTCAAATCACCCCTAATCTCCTTTAGCTCTCCTACAATCCCTTCTCTTGTATCATCAAGCTTCTCCACAATATCCTTTCTTGTGTCCTCAAGCTTCCCTACAATCTCTTTTCTTGTATCATCAAGCTT
>CAZCRM010000188.1:0-2421 GCA_964501085.1 uncultured Methanosarcinales archaeon
AAACCTGAATTTATTCGTAATATTGGAATAGTGGCGCATATAGATCATGGAAAAACAACGTTATCAGACAATCTGCTTGCCGGGGCAGGCATGATATCAAAAGAGCTGGCAGGTGAGCAATTATTTCTTGATTTTGATGAAGAAGAACAGAGGCGTGGAATAACCATTGATGCTGCTAACGTGTCCATGGTGCATGAGTATAATGGTAAGGAATACCTAATCAACCTCATTGATACCCCTGGACACGTGGATTTTGGGGGTGATGTTACCCGAGCTATGAGGGCTGTGGATGGTGCAGTGGTTGTGGTGGATGCTGTGGAAGGACCCATGCCTCAAACTGAAACAGTGCTTCGCCAAGCATTGCGTGAAAATGTAGTACCAATACTCTTTATCAACAAGGTTGATCGACTTATTAATGAGCTAAAGATTTCACCTCAAGAAATGCAGATACGTTTAGGTGGGGTTATTGACAAGGTGAACAAGTTGATCAAGGGTATGAAGCCCAAGGAATATGATAAGCTTAGACTTGATGCTGGAAAAGGAAACGTGGCATTTGGTTCAGCTCTCTACAACTGGGCCATCAGCGTACCCTCGATGAAGAAGACAGGAATAGGTTTCAAGGAGGTTATTGAGTACTGCAAGACAGACAGGCAGAAAGAGCTTGCAGAGAAAAGCCCTCTTCATGAGGTTCTCAATGACATGATCATACGATTTTTACCCAACCCCATTGAAGCGCAGAAGGAACGAATCAAGGTTATCTGGCATGGAGATATTAACAGTGAAATTGGTAAGTCCATGGCGAATGTTGACCCCAAGGGTAAGGTAGCTTTCATGGTGACTGATATCTCCACTGACCCTCATGCAGGCGAGGTGGCTACAGGTAGGCTGTTTTCAGGTACGCTGGAGAGAGGACTTGAGTTGTTTATTTCAGGTGTGGCAAAGCCAAACAGGATTCAGCAGGTGGGTATCTTCATGGGACCTGAGCGTATCGAGGTGGAGAAGGTTCCTGCTGGCAATATTGTTGCAGTAACAGGATTGAGTGATGCTGTTGTAGGCTCAACTGTCTCAAGTGATCAGAACATGACTCCTTTTGAGAGTATAAGGCATGTCAGTGAACCTGTGATGACTGTTGCAGTTGAGGCAAAGCATATGAAGGATTTACCAAAGCTTATCGAGGTGTTAAGACAGGTTGCCAAGGAAGACCCTACTCTTAGGGTGACCATCAATCCAGAGACAGGAGAGCATCTTCTCGCTGGGATGGGTGAGCTTCATCTTGAAATCATAGCTCACAGGATTCAGAGAGATAAGCATGTGGAGATTGTAACCTCAAAACCTTTGGTTGTGTATAGAGAGACTGTTACCAAGCATGCAGGGCCTGTGGAAGGTAAATCTCCCAACAGGCATAACAGGTTCTATATCGAGGTAGAGCCCTTAGAAAAAGGCGTGGTTGAGCTTCTTAGAAACGGGGAGGTTTCGATGAAGCAACCAGAACTTGAGCGCAGGGAAATGTTGATAAAAGCTGGTATGAACAAGGAGGAAGCAAAAGGTGTTACCCATATCTACGAGACCAATATGTTGGTTGATATGACAAAAGGTATACAGTATCTCAGCGAGACCATGGAGCTTATCCATGAAGGTTTTGAGGAGGTCATGAAGGAAGGACCTTTAGCAAGGGAACCTGTTGCTGGTGTGAAGGTAAAGCTGGTGGATGCGAAACTGCATGAGGATGCCATTCATAGAGGTCCTGCCCAGGTTATACCAGCAATAAGACAGGCTATCCAAGCTTGTATGCTCATGGCAGGTGCAACCCTGCTTGAGCCTTTCCAGAAGGTATTCATCCATGTTCCTCAGGAGTTAATGGGTAATGCGATGCGTGAGATTCAGGGTAGAAGAGGTGCTGTTTTAGATATGCGCTCAGAGGGTGACATAACCATAATTGAATCCAAGGCACCTGTTGCCCAACTCTTCGGATTTGCAGGTGATATACGCTCTGCAACCGAGGGAAGAGCCCTGTGGAGCACTGAATTTGCAGGATTTGAGCCTCTTCCTGCGAACATGCTCAATGATATTGTCATGGAGATTAGGAAGAGAAAGGGACTTAAGCTTGAAATGCCAGAACCAAAAGATTTCATAAGTACATAATAATATATGTCACTTTAGGCTGAAAGAGTATTCAACTTTATAGATTTTTTATGGCAAGTAGTGTAATTTCCAAGCTCAGGTTAAGAGGAAAGTGTCTTGTTTTATGCCATCCATACAAAACCAGAATCCGTCCTACATTGATTCCATGAAAACCATGAGCAAACTTTAAATATTTATAAAACAAAACCACAAATGGTGATATGTATGAATATAACTATTCGTGGTATAGATGAAACAGTGTTTAGGAGTTTCAAAGCAAGGGCTGTGGAGGAAGGTATG
>CAZCRM010000189.1:0-2397 GCA_964501085.1 uncultured Methanosarcinales archaeon
TCTATGGCACAACATATTTACTATCAGAGTTATGAAGTAATTTTGTCCCAAAGTCCTTTGCAGTGTTTATGAAAAGTTGGTAAATCAGCGCAATGACTTCTTGCATAAACTTTCTTACATATGAAACATAAGGTTCAATCTTGATGAAACCCATCCCAGAGATTGAGATTCTCGAACCCTACCCTGCGGTGTATATACAAGCTATAGATGCTATTGTAATCTCTGATCTGCATCTTGGTTATGAAGGTGTAATGGCAGAGTATTACGGGGTTTTTCTGCCCAAAACCCAGCTCAGAAAAGAGCTTGAAGCTCTTACTAAGATTACCAGTTTCAAAAAAGCAAGCACAATAGTGATAACAGGAGACCTAAAACATGAGTTTTCAGAGACTACATATGCTGAGTTCAGAGAAGTTACACAACTCTTTGAGTTCCTGAAGAATCGGTTCAAAAGAATCATAGTGATAAAGGGCAATCATGACAATTATCTGTATTATGTTGCCAAGAAACACAATGTTGAAATCTATGATGCTTTGCTTCTGAATAACTTTCTGTTTATTCATGGTGATGTAATACCTAAGCAAAGATATGTAGAAGAAGCGGATATTATTTTCATGGGGCATGAACACCCAGCAATAGCACTGTTTGATCAGGTTGGGGTGAAGGAAAAGATAAAAGCCTTTCTTATTGGAAATCTGAAGGATAAAAGAATCGTAGTGATGCCTGCATTCTCTCCTATAGCTCATGGGAGCGAAATCAACCTGATACCTGTGGAAGATATGCTTTCGCCCATATTAAAAAAGCTTGTGGATGTTGATAAGCTTGAGATAATAGGTATAGATGAAGATACAGGTTGCCTTGAGTTCGGTGAACTGGGAAAACTTAGAGTTATGCTCAACCAATAGCTTTAGGTGATGATAATAAGGTATAAAAAGTATAAGGTTAGATACGTTTTTGGGTGTAATATGACATATCAAGCAAAGAATTTTGATAGCCTGCTGGGAATGCAGGGTTTTAGTGATGAGCTGTTGAAGAACCATTTTACGTTATATCAAGGCTATGTGAAAAACACAAATAAATTAGTAGATATGCTATGTGATATGATAAAAGAAGGCAGAGCAGGTACTCCTGAATATGCAGAGCTAAAGCGTAGATTTGGCTGGGAATTCAATGGAATGAGATTGCATGAGTATTATTTTGGAAACATGGTGAAAGGTGGTAAAGAAATAGATAGAGCATCGAATATATACAAAAAAATCACAGAAGATTTTGGAAGTTATGAAAACTGGGAGAAAGCTTTCAAGGCAGTAGGTGCAATGCGTGGCATAGGATGGGTGATACTGTATTATGATAGTATAGGGGATCGCCTTTTCAATCTCTGGATCAATGAGCATGATTCTGGACATGCTGCAGGAGCGACTCCGCTCTTGGTTATGGATGTGTTTGAACATGCCTTCATAACAGACTATGCACTTAAGCGAGGGGATTATATTGAGGCATTCTTCAAAGTGATTGACTGGTCAGTGGTTGCCAGCAGATTACATGATGCAAAATGTTGATTCTTCAGGAGATGATACAAAGGTTTTAAATAGGTATGGGTAGAATCTAAAAAAGAATGGATATAATTGTCTCATTTGTCTCTTTTTTTATCATTTTTGCTTTAATCCATAGCGTTCTTGCAACTGATTATATTAAGAATAAAGCTGAAAAGCTGCTTGGAATATATTATCGATTCTACAGAATGATGTACAATATTATAAGTATTGCAACATTTATCCCCGTATATCTGATATGGAGCAGGTATGCAAGCTCAACACCTCTTGTTTACAGTGTTCCTGAGTTTCTATATCCTGTTTTCATTCTTGTACGGCTGGCGGGAATAGGTATGTTCGTGTATGCCGCTCTTCAAATAGATGTTCTTGAGTTTATAGGACTAAAGCAAAAAAATCAAAGCACGCTTATCACAAAAGGTGCCTATGGAATTGTTCGCCACCCTCTCTATACCAGTGGTATAGTCATACTTCTTACAAAGATGGAGATGAGTCTGCTTGATGTTATTGCAATATCTCTAATATCCCTCTACCTTATAATAGGTGCATTCATTGAGGAACAAAGGCTACTCAGAACCTTTGGAGAAGAGTACAGAAGGTATCAGAAACATGTCCCCATGTTTATTCCTATAAAGCTGTTCACGAAGTAATATCTTCTACATAGGTGTGGAAACATTGGTAAAACTTAGGGAGTTATTCTGGCTCCTTTCTTTTTTAGCATCGCTATGAACTCTTCCTCGCTTATGGTGTCTCTGAACCTTTTTATATCTCTCACACTCCTTTTCGCCAAGGAATCCCATGGATTTATCCATGGGAGGAATTGGCGTTAGTTTTATATATGTTTCGAACA
>CAZCRM010000190.1:0-2379 GCA_964501085.1 uncultured Methanosarcinales archaeon
AAGTTCCTCTACTTCAATCAACTCATCTAACTTGCTTTTGAAGATTGTCATGCTCCTCATACTGTTTACACTTTCCAAGCGCCAGAGTATAACCGTATAGGCTGCATACGGGTATGGTGATGTCCCAGCCTTCTACAGATGTTATTTCAAGTTTATCGAAATATTCACATCCCATACAGGGATGTGATTCAGGATTTTCACGTACATTCATATTCTTTTATTCTCTTCTATTGCACCCTTTATTTGCTTAGCAAGCTCTTCTAACAGATCTGTGACCATTTTCCACGTCTGATTATCAAACTTACTATAAGGCAGGTGCCCCGCCATAAGGCTTTTTTTATCTTTTGAAACCCACACACCAGCCACAAGTATTTTGTCAGCCATGCTTTTCAGCCTCCAATACCTCCTCAATCAAACTTATTGTTACATCTTTAACAAGCCCTGCCATCTTATCTACTAAGTACGGATATGTTTTCAGTGCTCCTATGTACGTCTCAAACAGCACTTTTCCGTGCAGTTCGTCTGATACCTGTACTTTCGTTCCGTCAATATCTACTTTTAGCAAGCCCATATTTTTTCACCTCCATTATTAAATAAACATATTTGTATAATATGCTGTAATGTTATCGACATACCCTGCTTGCATTTCTGGGTGTCTGAAAAGATATTGCCTTGTTTTACGATCCAGCTCTCTAATATCTACTGCAAGCCGCTCAAGTGCTCTTTTGATCTGCCTGTGTTCTTCATACAATTTATCCAGTTTTTCTTGATATAATTTATCAAAGGCTGCTTTTAAAACGCAGACTAATTCATCCTTTTCAATATACAGTGCTGGTATTTTTATATAGTAATAGCTACCTCTTTTATTGATTTGTATCATAACACTCCTACAGCTTTGTAAAATTCCATAGCCTGTGAATAACAGTCAGGCTCAACAACACCGCACATATCGCAGGTAAGGCATCTGGTACGCTGTTCGGGTGTTGCGTCTCTGTAATATTTAATGAATTCCTGCCAGGTGATTCGTCCCTGAGCGCATTCAAAACACGATATCATCTGCCACACCCCTGTTTTTGGTGAATTTGAAGAACATCTCTAAGCCATTCAGCATCGTGCTAAGCTGCTCTAAGGTCTTTTCACGTTGCTTGGCTCGCTCATATTGTTTTGTAAGGGATTCCATGATTATATCATGTGGGTTGTCATTGAACCGAATGCCCTCGATCTCACAGATCTTTTTGGAGAACTCCTCCAACACTTTATATTTTTTATATATCTCAAATAACACTTCACCTGGTGGTCTATCTCCATATTTCCCTTTGATCTCGTTTACCAATTCTATTGGTATCTTAACATTCTTGGATTTCATAATTGCCACTCCGCCATAATTTTTGCCATTACCCTGAGCACTGCAACACCTACTATTATACTCACTATTGCAGTCGCAAACCGCTCCCAGAATGTTACTGGTGCAAGAAGTTGCCACAGCATATATGCTAATATCAGTGGTATACCAAACATAACTAACAGAATTGTTATTACAACTATAGCGTCTGTATCAACCAATCACTTTTCCTCCTTCAGATTTTTTATGTAATTTAGAGCCTTTACGTGCATGTATTTCTCTGTCATCTTTGATTGCAGGAATGCCTGTACCTCCGCTATAACAACATACGCCTCAAATGTTGAGAGCTTATAATTATCTATAAGCAACCGCATAACATCATCACCAATCCTGTGTAACTCTTTAAAATTTATTAAATTAGCCATATTTACACCAACCCTCTACCCTCTTCAACAGTTATATGATACTTATAGAGTTCATTCTGCGCTTTTAACCACACTACTACGTCATTCACAAACTTCATGCATGTGTCTATATCTGAAAACTCTTTTTCTATCTTAACCTTCATTCTTACCACCTCTCTTACCACTACTACCGTATAGCTCTCCTTTAAAATCGCTTGTCCCAAGCTTTTTTGCGCTGACCGTGATATCCCAGACAACACCATCCAAGATTATCGATCTGCCAATCAGAATCTCTTTCACATCATCTGCGCTACGAAGATCCAACCATTCTGCCAGCATCTCAAAATCCACACTCATGCTTGCCCCTCTTTCGCTTTATCAATAAGCCTGTTTATAATCTCATCGAAGGTTTCGCCTTTTCTACCGCACTCGCACAATCTCCTGTGTGTGCTTTCCTTAACTTTGATTGTTTTTAATTTCTTTTCCATATGATTCCTCCTCAAATACTTTTAAACCCATTTTAATAAGCAGCTCAACGAAGTCTTCAAAGTCTATTTCAGTATTGTGGTTGCATTCCTGTATTTTTTTGTACAATCTATCTGAAATTTCAATTTTTTTACACACTTTTCTCAC
>CAZCRM010000191.1:0-2351 GCA_964501085.1 uncultured Methanosarcinales archaeon
GGTGGCGTTTTCGGAGAGACCCGTCGATCGTGAGTTCAAATCTCACCAGCCCCATCGGAGTCAAACCCAAAGATAACACTAAGCAGGCTCGGAACCCGTCGATCGTGAGTTCAAATCTCACCAGCCCCATCTATTCAAGAATCACCCATAACCCTGCCACTGTAGAGCAGGTGCCAAGAAGAAGTGTTAGGTTAATTCTTTCCTTCAGGGTGATGAGGGCGAGCATGCCTGAGAGAAAAGGGGTTATCGAGGCAAGACTTGTGGCTTTTGCCGCTCCTATATGGCTCATGCTCACAAAGAAAAAGTAGCTTCCAAGCCCCATGCCCAGAATACCACCTATCCCCAGCAGTACATAATCCATTTTTTTCAGTCTGAAGATAGCCTTTGGACCATTGTTCAGTGAATATGCGATGTAGAGGAGAGCAAGAGGTAGAGGTATGCTGATGAGAGCAGACTGGAAGGGGTCTACGTAATTCAACCCTGTCTTTGTAGCCACAATTGAGAAGGAATATAAAAATGCTGCAAGAATGGCTAGTGAAACTCCAGCCTTGATGTTTTTCTCACCCCCGACATTCTTGCCTTTGCTCAGTATCCATATCCCGATAACGATGAGTATGGTACCTACAACCACCTGAGCACGAATGGTTTCATGGAGCAGAAGAGCACTTAAGAGTATCGTGATTAGAGGAAAGGTAAAAAGTATGGGAACAAAGCGTGAGACTGAAATCTTCTCAAGTCCCATCATGTAGGCAGAACCACCTAAAATAAGCCTGAGCACTCCACCTATATTCAAGAATGCAAACCCCACGAATGTGAAATTGAAGTGTGCACCTCGAATGGTGAGATAAAGCACCAGAAGGAAGAGCATGGCAAAGAAGGTTCGAATCAGCACTGCAGGTATCGCTCCTGCCCTGACACCTTTCTTGTAGAATATGGATGCCATTGACCAGCATACTGCTGCTGACAGAGCGTATATTTCTCCCTTCACCATGAATAGAGTATTGCAGATGATATTAATGCTTTTGTTAAGCGAAAATGCTGATAATTATATATTGCTATTCGAAACAGAGCACTTCAATTATTCCCATACTGAGTACTGATTTGCCATCTTAAGTGACATATCTATGTGCTCATATGCTCTTTCTTTTACCACATCTCCATGCCCTGGATACATAGCACTCACTTTAAGACTGGAGAGCTTTCTTATGGAAGATATTAAATGCTTCATACTTCCTCCATAAAGATCAGTACGCCCGAATCCTCCATCCTGAAAAACAGTATCTCCAGAAAAAAGACTTCCTGAATCCCTATCATAAAGACATATGCTACCAGGTGTATGCCCTGGTGTATGTATCACCTCAAGCCCTTTTATCATCTCACCACCCCTGAGCAGGATATCAGGCTCAAGTGGTGGTGCATCCTCACCAAATAATGAAGACACAGTGGTGTGAGGGTTACCAAGCAAAGGAGCATCCTCTCTATGAATGGCTATGCTTGCATCGCATGCTGAGGCAACCTCGCCTGCTCCACCTGAATGGTCATGATGGCAGTGGGTGAGGATGATTATTTCAAGCTCCTCAAGCTGAATATATTTTTCAAGCTCAGAGATCACAGCTTCAGCATCCATACCCACATCCACCAGAATAGCTCTATCTACGAGATATGCATTGGCAGCATAGGGGGTGTTTTTCAGCTTTATAACCTGCATATCATTGTATACAAAGCCAACCAATAATAAGATTTTATCGTACAATCTTAATCGATTACTGTGCAAACTTGTTATGTGTGTTCCAATTACAATCACACATTAGCATGTCGCCTAACGTTCTGGGCTATGTAAATCCCACAGCAGTGCTCATGGAATCAATGATATAAAGTACTGATTATATATACATAAGATTATATATACATAAGCTTCTCTTTTAGGCGTATGCATCTTAGGTTACGCATACCTTCTGATCTCATGATAGTGCTTGTGTGGACTGTTCTCACCCTTGTATTTACGCTTACTCCTGTATTGAAGTATACCTTATCAGAACGCTATTGGGCATACCCATGGTCTTTTTATCTCCCTCTGCAGGCTAATACTCCATCCGAGGAGATACAGCCTGCAATATTTATTGTTTTGTGCTAAACTTTTTATACTAAAATTACATAATTTATAGTTATGGACAAAACCAATTAAACTTATTCTCTATAAAAGTGGACGTGTCCGCACGGGATGCAAATATTTTATTACATGTGACGATGAAATCGTGAAGAAAAGCAAAGATATAGAGAAATGGAAGACAGAAGAAGTGAACTACCCCACGCTTACGCATGGGGTTTCAGGAGGTTGAGTATGCTCAACA
>CAZCRM010000192.1:0-2279 GCA_964501085.1 uncultured Methanosarcinales archaeon
GAGAGAATGTTATGAACATATAATGGAAAAACCCATACCTACACGCCAGACATAAGGAGGTGAAAAAAGTTACCAACGGTTTTAGGGGGCTTTGGTAAGTACAGCAATAACCTCGAATAATTCCGTAAATTATAAGTAGCATGACCTACGTTTTAGAGATTGTATGATGGCTGGGTAAAAACCTCTTTTTTTAGTACACCACCCCACTCCCACTCCCAGCCCGCCATCATACCAATTTTGTACAATGTCATTACCACTTCGATGATATATCCCCATATTTTTTGGTCATGTTCTATCATGTGGTGTAAACTCACCTATAGTATCAGCATCTCTTCATAACTTGCAAGCTTAGCTGCTCCAAAAATTTCCATCTATTACAACACCAAATGAAGTGAATCTCAACTTAAGGGGTTAAGTAAATCCTACTCATCTTGCCCCTAAGTCTTAACCTATACATTAAAGATGAAAACAACCTATTTAGTAGCATGATTCCTGAAATTCTTGAGTCCTATAAACAGCATATTAAAGAGAGAGAAAAACTTGGTATTCCCCCATTGCCTTTGGATGCTGAGCAGGTAAAGGCATTATCAGAACTTGTCTACAATCCTCCTAAAGGCTATGAGGAATTCATCCTAAAACTGCTCAGGGAACATGTGCCTCCCGGTGTTGATCCTGCAGCATTGGAAAAGGCAAAGCTTCTTCGCAGTATTGCCCTTGGTGAACGCTTTTCGAGAATCATCACTCCCAAAGATGCTGTGCAAATGCTGGGTATGATGAAAGGTGGATACAATATCGAAACCCTTATAGAATTGCTGGAGGATGATGAACTTGGAGATGCTGCTGCTCATGCCCTTTCTAACACAATATTGATCTTTGGTTTCTTTGAAAGGATCAAAGAACTTTCCTATAAAAATAAAAGAGCCAGAAAGGTTCTTGAAAGCTGGGCAAAAGCAGAGTGGTTTACGAGAAACCCTAAGTTACCTGAAACATTAAAGGTAGTAATCTTCAGGATTTATGGTGAGGTAAATACTGATGACCTCTCTCCATCATTGCGTGCAGGAAGCAGATCAGATATTCCCTTACATGCCCTCTACATGCTTGAGAAACGCTATCCAACTGCTATTGATGAAATAAAACAGCTCAAGCAGAGGGGATACCCAATTGCTTTCACCGCAGATGTTGTTGGAACAGGTAGCAGCAGAAAATCAGCCATGAACTCATTAATATGGTGGATAGGCGAAGATATCCCAGGAGTACCAAACAAGCGCAGAGGTGGTGTGATTCTTGGAAAACAGATAGCACCAATCTTCTTTAACACAGCCAGAGACAGTGGCGCCATTCCAATAACATGCGATGTATCTAAGCTCGAAACAGGGATGCTGGTAATTATAGACATGGCAAAGGGTAGAATTGTAGATGAAAACAACAAAATTATTGCAAGCTTCAAACTTGAGCCAGAAACTCTCAGAGATGAGTACAGAGCAGGAGGAAGACTTCTTCTTCTAATAGGGAAGGACCTTACCAATAAAGCACAGGAAGCCTTAAAAACAGAATACAAAGTATTCCATATACCCAAGATACCTGTTTCAAAAGCTGGTTTTACCCTTGCCCAGAAAATCGTGGGTAAGGCATGTGGTCTTAAAGGAGTATATCCTGGTCAGTCGGTTCTTCCAAGAATAACCACTGTGGGTTCTCAAGATACAACAGGTCCTATGACCATGGACGAACTGAAAGAGCTTGCATGCATAGAATTTCAGGCTCCATTGGTACTGCAATCATTCTGTCATACAGCAGCATATCCTACGCAAGAAGATAGGATTATGCATAAAAAATTAACAGAATTCTTTAAATCAAGGGGTGGAGTAACCCTCAAACCTGGGGATGGGATAATCCATTCATGGCTGAACAGAATGCTTCTACCAGATACCGTGGGAACAGGAGGGGATAGCCATACCCGTTTCCCCATAGGTATATCATTTCCAGCAGGAAGCGGTCTTGTGGCATTTGCTGCAGCCTTTGGCAAGATGCCTCTTGATATGCCTGAAAGCGTGCTTGTAAAATTCAAAGGCAGACCAAGGGAAGGAATTTTTTTAAGAGATATTGTGAACGCTATCCCTTATTTTGCATACAAGCAAGGAAAGTTAACCATAGAAAAGAAGAACAAGAGAAATGTTTTTAATGGCAGAATCATCGAAATCGAATTTGATGAACTTGAGCTTACAGTAGAGCAAGCATTTGAACTCACAAATTCCTCAGCCGAGAGGTCTGCTGAGGCAGCA
>CAZCRM010000193.1:0-2200 GCA_964501085.1 uncultured Methanosarcinales archaeon
CAGTGGAGTATATATCCTTTTCAAGCTCTTCCTGAGTTACCTTAACATAATCCTCAGGTGTTTTATATTTCTTGAAGAGATGCTCTGTGACCTCATTCACCCTCTCATCAGTGCATTGAGCCGAGAGAATGGTGGAAATTAGCAGTTCAAAAGGAGTGGAGTAATGAAGCGCAATCCTGACATCAGGATATTCCTTTTTTAATAGCTCTATAATTTCATGAGCTCTTTTGTCCATACCCTAACCTATGGATGTAAGATAGTTAAGGCTTTTCTCATCAGATTCTCCACCTCGAAGATAAGCTTAGACCAGAGAGCTTTCTGCATTTAATACCCTTGCTCTGTATCAGAACCTTGTATATCTCTCCCATCTCAATCAACAGGGTCTTTATCTGAAGAATTTTCATAGGGTTTCTCTCGTTTTTAATATATTCTTCTATCCCAAGCCCAAGCAGAAAATGCATCTGATCCACGAAACCACAAAACTCAAGACCTGCCTTTCTGCCCCAGTGAACAAGGGCTGAGAAATTCACATGAGAGGTTATATCCTGTTCACCTATATGCAGGTATGGGTTATCATTTGCAGTATGTTTATAGTAGCACATAAGCGTACCTGAGCGTCTGTACTCCTGATAGAGTTCTTCAGAAGGGTAGCCATAATCTATAGTAATCACAAACCCTTTTTTTAAGGCGTTTCCAACTTCATCTATATATTTAATTGCCTCAAGGTTTATCTCTGTGCGAAATCCTGAGGGTAATGTTACATTAAGTTCATTAAGGTAGTCATTAAGCTCTTTTGAAGCAGGTTTTAGCACTTCAATAAAACCACTGTTATAATCCACGAACACCTCCATGAGCTTATTACCCATCACAACTATGTGCACTGGAAAGGCATCCAACAGTTCATTGGAAAAAATACATCCTGTTATTCCTGAAAGCTCTTTAATGGAATCACACCACCTCGCTTCAGTTAATTGCTTTCTCTGCTCTCTACGCATGGCAGGACTCTTCTCAACGATACAGTAATCAAGGCAGGAATAAAGCTCATGATTTTTTCTAAGGTACTCAAGAACATCCTTGGAAAGAAGACCTGTACCCGCACCTATCTCAACAACAGTGAACTCTTTTTCTCCAAGGATATGCCACATCTCCTCGATTTGTTTACCTATGATTTCCCCAAAAACAGCACTTATATTTGGAGAGGTGTAGTAATCTCCCTTTTTTCCGATATCTCTCTTTGAGGTGTAGTATCCCAGCTCAGGATAATAAAGAGCCATTTCCATAAAATCTCGAAAGGATATACAACCATACTGCTGAATTCTTTTTATTATAATTTCAGATAACTTGGACATGTTGCATTTACATTGTTCTTGCAGTTATATTTATTATACCATATGTGCTTAAATAGGTCTCATCTTTTGGACAACTATTTTAAACCATGACATTATACAAGAGATATAAAGGAGGAAATCAGATGAGTAAGGTAGTTCTAATGGATTTTTTTGCAGAATGGTGCGGACCATGCAAGATGCAAGACCCTATAATAGAGGAACTGAAGAAGAAATTTGGAGATAAGGTTGAGTTCAGAAAAGTGAATGTGGATACAAACCAGGAACTTACCATGAAATATATGATTCAAGCAGTTCCAACCCTGATTCTTGAAAAGGATGGAGAGGTGTTCAAGCGCTATGTAGGGGTGACCAGAGCAAAGGTACTGGAAGAGGATATCAATGCAGCTTTGAAATGAAACCTTTGTTTGATCTTGGCATTCTTCCTATTAGACACAAAACACATAAAGGATACAAACCTCATATCTCTTTGGTTTTTAACGCAGATAGAAAACATATCTTTTCCATTGACACAACGTACCATAATTGTCAACCAGATGCTTACCTGGTAACCCATGCCCATTCAGACCATCATGGTAAATCAACCATGACTTCTGAAAGAGCGGTATGTTCTAAGGAAACTGCACATGCGCTGGAAATACTGTATGGCAAAGAATATGCAGGCAAGAGCTTCAACATCGGCGATACCATTGACATATGTGGAGTTAAGGTCAGGACATTCCCTACCTTTCATACCATAGGTTCATGTGCTTTCTACTGGGAGAATGAGGTGGGGACAAGAATTCTTGTTACCGGGGATGTCAACTACTCTGCCCTGAAAGTGTCGGAGCTTGTTCCTGAGGTGTTGAAAGATG
>CAZCRM010000194.1:0-2158 GCA_964501085.1 uncultured Methanosarcinales archaeon
AAAATCGCTATCGGAAAAAATTGTAATAAATCAGTCGGGATGTGCGGAATATAGGCTAAAAGACTTGTATTACTGAAAAGACTCATTCCCAGGGAATAACAGGTAAAATCTATATTAAAATGTTGTATTTGATTCCAAATATAAATTTCCTTTTCTTTATAAATGTCAGTCTAATTATATTTGGGTTATTGAATTTTTTAACTCATCTCTTTTTTTATCTCCTTTATTTTCTTTAACACAAGAATCGCATCCTCATGCTTTACATCAACCTCATTGTTCATAAAAAAATCAAGCAGTTTTGCCTTTTCATTTCTCTTAATTATCCCTCTTTTAATGCACTCACTAACAATACTCCTGAAATTTCTTTCAGGATAGAACATCTTACGAGCTATGTTCAAAAAAGCACATGCTTGTTCATCATCTAAGATACGCATCTCCAACGCTTTCTTGAGGGTCATTCTGATATTCACCAAAGGAGTTGAGAGTGGTTTAAGGGTTTCAGGGTCAAAGGTGACCGCTACCTCATCATCAGATTCAATATACCCACTTTTATACATATTATATATCTTTCCCACTCCGATCATTCCATAAGGCTCAAGTTCATACGCTCGAAGCGCGCCCATGCTTGCCCCTCCCACCACAGTAATACCCTTATTTAAAGCCTGGATTATTTCTCGATGTGCAACCGATGCACGGTCAAAAAAGATTCCATCAATGATTCCGATAATGTCTGGAGATGAAGCAATTATATTTGTTATATCATCTCTCTTAACAGGAGGAAGATAAGTAGCGTGGAGTATTTTTCTGGCATCCTCATGGCTTATACTTGTACCTGTGTATATGATGATTTTCATTCTCTATTTTCTTTTTTTCTCAGAGTTATATATGCTCCGATTATTGATATGATCACAACTGATATCCCAACAGGTAGAGATGGCTTCATCGAAGCATGCACTTCAGTGGTATTACCAGCCTCGATATTCACGGATTGAAGCAGTTCAGAATAACCAGACTTTTTTAGAACAAGTGTATGAGCGCCTGGTTGAAGCTTTGTTAAGGTGAGGGGAGTTTTTCCTTTATATACGTTATCGAGGTAAACCTCTGCACCACTTGGATTTGAGGAAATTTTTAGAGAACCTACTCGAGATGCTGAAGAAAAAATCTCCTCTGCTTTACTTAACTCATCATTCGCATACCCAACATATTCAAGAACTGCAGAGGTATTTTTCTTCCAGAACTCCCCGAGTGCCTGATTGTTATTATAATTCATGGCATTGGTAAGATGCGCCTCAGCTTCTGAAACATCCATGCCTTTTTGTTTTGCATCCTGCAATCGTTTAGAAAATTCTCTTATTTTTTTGTCTGTATCAACGATTTTACTCAGTGCTTCTGAGTATGAAGCCTTTATGCTTATGGTATCTCCGATATGAAGCGTATCAGGAGTCCACGTGGGAACCATGTGATCATATTGAAATAGGACTCTGAATGGTACTGGGGTAATCGATGTAACCTCTACAGATTCTGGAAGAAATACCTGTGCTCTGATATCAGCATCCTCTGGAAGCTCTACAGCAGCAGACTTTTCAGAGACTATGGCTGATGGCGCCTCAACTGGTATATCTATGCTGTATTCATTACCCTGTTTCACCGCCCAGTCGTCTACTGTAAAAGCAACACGTCCATCCCACGTACCCCCTGCTTTGACCGATTCGTTGAAACTGATGATGATTCTTGTTCCTTGGGGAACAACTTCTTGTTTCACCACCTGACCAGTCGAAGGTATGCTTACAATCTGATCATAATTTATGGTAATCTTGGATGCCGGTATAACAAAAGAAAAACCATCAAGGGTAGAGGATGCTTTGTTCTGAAGTTCCACCTGTATAACCTCTTCCACACTTCCATTCTCATTCAGGGTTATATTTAGCACCCATCTGTTAAGAGATACCATGCTTGAGGATGCAGGAGAAGCGATGAGCAGTATTATAAGAAGATAAACCACTACTCTCATATCCCATGCAATAACATCTAATATCTAATATTCTTTGCGCCATTGAGCCAAGCACTCAGTTAAGTTTTAAACACTAATGACATATATGATTGATGTAGGCTACCAAGACAGTAGTATGTAAACTTGTAACAACTAAAGAGTTTAGAA
>CAZCRM010000195.1:0-2157 GCA_964501085.1 uncultured Methanosarcinales archaeon
CTGGCGCATGTGTTAAAGCACCTTTTATATAAGATGCATCGTATTATACATTGGTGAGGGTAACTGATGAAGGATTTCATGGATGAGTTTCTTAGGTTAAAGTTAGGGTTTTTCAGACGTATGAGATTTGTGTTCATTCTGGATATAGTCTCAATTTTCAGCATTGTTTATGCCATCTTCATCATCCTTAACGTTGAGTATTTCCTAGAAAAATGGCTACTTAACTATGAACTCCTGCCTGTTTCAGCGTTTATAATCGCAATAGCTTTTACTCTTTTACTGCATAAAAAAGATAAAAAAATAAATCTTGCAATTTTAATCGAAAATAAATACCCTGAATTGAAAGAAAAACTGAGAACTGCCTATGATAATAAAGATAAAAGCAATATAATTGTTGATTCCTTGAAAAGTCAGGTTTCAAGCCATTTAACCAGAATTTCATCATCTCATCTTCTATCAACGGGTAAGATAATCTTAAGAATCATTGTTACTATGATTTTCGTATCAGGCACTACGATGATAACCCTCAACCCTGAGAAGTATAATATACCTCCTGATGTGCTTACCAACATGACCAACACCATTATAGATAAAACCAACGAAACCATAGGAGCTTTAAACCTTGGTCATCCTGAAATTGATGAAAAAACTGGTGTCAGAGGCGAAGGAGAGATCCTTGGCAAACCCAAAATTGCTTCAATAGAAGGCAAGAATATAGACCTTACCATGTATTCTGGAATAGGTGCAGGTTTTGAGGTAAAAGATATAAGCGAAACACAAAACCAGTTTATCTCCTCTATAGCATATCCTGTAGATATTCTTGGCTCCAATGCCTCTGATAGCGAATACATTAACCTTATGAAAAAAACCCAAAGTGAAAAGGAGTTAATTAACAAATATGCCATTGAAAGGAGTAAGATATAGTGAGGGATTAAATGATTAGTGAGATATATAAAAATTCAGATAGAATCTTCAAAGAACTATTTGAAGAAATAGGTAAGGTGATTGTTGGGCAGAAAGAAGCTATAGAGCATATGTTGATTGCCATTCTTTGTGATAGCCATGCTCTTGTTGAGAGCAATCCAGGTCTTGCAAAAACCCTTACCATTAGTACGATTGCAAAGGTGCTTGATCTCAAATTTTCCAGAATTCAGTGCACCCCTGACCTCATGCCCTCAGACATCACAGGTACCTATATCATAGAAGAGGTAGAAGGGAGAAAACAGTATCGCTTTGAGAAAGGCCCTGTGTTTGCAAATATCGTGCTTGCGGATGAAATCAATAGAGCGTCTCCAAAAACCCAGAGTGCTCTTCTTGAAGCCATGCAGGAAAAACAGGTGACTGTAGGCAATACCACCTATACCTTAGATAAACCTTTTTTTGTTCTCGCCACTCAAAACCCAATTGAGATGGAGGGCACTTACCCTTTACCTGAGGCACAGCTTGACAGATTCCTGCTTAAAATACTCATGGATTATCCTTCTCTAGAAGATGAAAGCCTGATTGTTGACAGATATACGGGTAATATCATGCCAGAGGTTAATCGTATAGTTACAAAGAACGAGCTTCTTCAACTACAGAAACTCACAAGAGATGTACCCATTGCAGAGGATATAAAAAAAAGGGCGATAAGGATTGTAACCTCAACCAGAGCAGAGAGCGAACATATTGAGTATGGGGCATCTCCAAGAGCTTCTATAGGGTTAATTCTATCTGCAAAGGCAAGGGCTTTAATAAGGGGCAGGAACTATGTTAGCAAAGAAGACATCGATACCATGGCTTTTCCTGTACTTCGCCATAGAATTATCCTCACCTTTGAATCCGAGCGTAAGGGCATGACCACTGACCAAGTAATCTCAGAGATTCTAAAGAATGTAAAATGATAGATATCTCTTTTTTCAAGGAGCTTGACCGCTTCACATTCATGGTTCGTAAGCGAGTGGCAACAGCTTACAGTGGTAGCAGGCGCTCTATTCTCAAAGGCAGGGGTATGGAGCCAGTGAGCTATCGTGAATATACGAGAGGGGATGATTTTAAGATAATTGACTGGAAGGTGTATGGTAGGACTGAGAAACTCTATGTCAAGGAATTCGAGGAGGAAAAGAGTCTCACAACTCATATACTGCTTGATACCAGCAAGAGCATGGATTTCAGAAA
>CAZCRM010000196.1:0-2151 GCA_964501085.1 uncultured Methanosarcinales archaeon
CCAAGGGTGAGGTTGTTCGCCTATTAAAGGAGATCGTGAGCTGGGTTTAGACCGCCGTGAGGCAGGTCGGTTACTATCTACTGGGGGTGTTTTGAGGTCTGAGGGTAAGTTGCACATAGTACGAGAGGAACTGTGCAACGGTGCCTCTGGTGTACCTGTTGTCCGGCAGGGCATTGCAGGGCAGCTACGCACTAAAGGATTAAAGCTGAAAGCATCTAAGCTTGAACCCTTACCCGAAAAGAGACCTCTTAGGGCACTCGTAAAAGACGAGTTTGATAGAGTCGGGGTGTAAGCGGGAAGGCAACGACCCGTTCAGCCCGTCGACCACTAACGCCCACGCTGGAGGCGTTGAATTACATTCAGGCGATATCCAGATTGTGCTTGTTTGGCATAGCGGCCAAAGTGACGGGGAAACACCTGTACCCATTCCGAACACAGAAGTTAAGCCCGTCTACGTTCTGCATTGTACTGAGGTGCGCGAGCCCTCGGGAAGTGCAGAAAGCTGCTATGCCTTTCTGATTATTTTTATGGATTATGAAGATACTACTGGCAGAGTATGCTGTAGCTACTAATACCTTTGAGTTCATGCTTGAAGGGAAAGCGATGCTTCAAACCCTTGTGAGAAGCTTCGCTTCATGCGGTCATGAGGTATTCTATCCAACAGCAGGAGTACAGCTTGATGCTGGAACTGGAATTCCTGTTAAAGAAAATTTTGAAGAATCTCTTGAGATGTTATCAAGGCAATGTCATGCTGCTCTTGTTATAGCACCTGATGAGCTTCTTGAGGATTTAACCTTGATAATAGAAAAGAACACCATAAATCTGGGTTGCTCTTCTGAATGCATACGTATATGTGCTGACAAGCTTAGATGCACCAGAATTCTTGAAAAAAATAATTTACCAGTGCCAGAAACCATAGAAAGTGGAGAGTACTATGGCGATTACGTGATCAAGCCAAGGTTTGGATGTGCCTCAGAGGAAATATACAAAAGTAGCAAGGGTTTGCTGAAAAAAAACTTCATCGCTACCCGTTTCATTCAGGGAGAACATATAAGTGTGAGTCTGATTTCAGGAAAAACCACTCTACCTCTCACCATCAATAAACAGTTTATTGAGATAAAGGATAAAATATCATACCGCGGTGCTACTATACCCTATACTACAAAAAGAAAACAGGAAATCATTGAAACAGCAATAAAGGTTGTTAACGTACTGGGATGTAGGGGGTATGTGGGTTTGGATATGGTTATCGGTGATCTGCCATATGTTGTGGATGTGAATCCACGCCCTACCACCTCAATCATCGGGATAGCCAGAATACTTGAGACTGAAATAGCAGAGCTTATCCTGAAATCAAGATTCGGAGAACTGCCTTCGCATGTAAGCATAAAAGATAGTTTCAGCTTCAAAATAGATGAGCTATCTCTTTAACGAGTCCCAGAGATAGTATCCCCCTACCAGTGTGTTGAACCAGTAGGATGCAATTCTATATAATAGTGTTGCGAGCATGGCAATCTCAGCAGGCACCCCACCATATATGAAAAGCACAGCCATGGTACCATCCACTACACCCAACCCCCCTGGGAGAAAAAGGGGTAGCCAGCCACTCATCATTGAGATTGTGTAAGTAAGTATAAGCACCCCTATATCAATACCCCCGAACCCCAAGGCAAGAAACACTGTATATATCGCCATAATATCAAATATCCAGCTGAGAAAAGAAAACAACGTGGCTTTTATAAGTCCGTTTTTGTTTTTATGTATGCCTTTCAAACCTCCGTGAAAGGAATTTATAGATTTTTCAACTGCATCAGCATAAGCTCTGTGATCAAACCCTTTCTTCACGAGCCCTATAAAAGGAGCAAAAAAACGAATCATAGAGTGAACCAAAGCTGAAAGCTTGTCCTTTCTGATATAGAAATAAATCACCAAGCCAAATGAGAGAAACGCAAGCCCTGTTGAGAAGGTAAGAGCTACACTCTCCCAAGCATTGAGCTTGATATCAGGTCTTGAAAAGATAAAAGCAAGACCAATACTTCCAAAGGTCAGGAAAGGAAACATGTTCAGCATCCTCTGAGATACCACACTGGCAAAACACTCTGATTTGCTCATCCCAGTTTCCTTTCCAAGAAGCATGGCTTTTACAGGCTC
>CAZCRM010000197.1:0-2132 GCA_964501085.1 uncultured Methanosarcinales archaeon
CCTCCCTTGAATCCGTGTCATCAAGTCCTATTATCATCGAGTGCTATCTGCTCTGCATTCCCACTCGCTCAAGCAGTGGGTCATTCACCCCCACGGCATCAAAAGCTCTCTTCCTTCTGAGACAGGACTCACACACCATGCATGGTCTTTCATTACCTTCATAGCACGACCATGACCACTCAAGAGGTGCATCTATCTCAATGCCTTTCCTGACTATGTCAGCCTTATTCATGGTTATAAGAGGTGTGTAGATGGTAGGATGGGTGAGGGTACCAAGTTTTAACATATCGTTGAACCGCTCCACGAACTCTATGGTGTTGTCAGGAAAGGTTGCGGCTTCCTCAGCATCAAATCCCGTAACTATAATATCGTAATTATAATTTTCTGCAATGGCTGCTGCAATACCAAGAAAGACCACATTTCTTGCTGGTACCCATACCTGTTGTGCGGTTTTTCTGGTAATATTTACATCATTGAGGTCAGAGGTTGATATCCTTGGTAGTTCATCTCCACCTGTTAAAGCGCCACGAAATGTACTGTACCATGGAAGTTGAATAATAATATGTCCTACCTGAAATCTCTCGCATATAGTCTTTGCATACTCTATCTCCTTTTTCCTTGCCCTCTGACCATAATCAAAGGTAACACATAGTATTTCGTCACATCTGCTGTATGCTTCCTTGAAAGCAACTGTAGAATCAAGACCCGATGAAAGCAAGACAACTGATTTCATTTACTCTTGTGTCGCATTATAATAGCATTCCCACATATAAATAATCATGCAAGCATCTATATGACTCTATGTTACTTGAAAACGTTTAGTATTAAGATCAAAACTGAATAAATACTTTGTCATTCAAAATGAAGATTGTATATCCCCATAATTTTTTCGGAACTATACACTACAATTGTAGCAACAGAAACTTTTTTTATTGTATTCTATGCTCAAGGTTATTACTGGAATTTGTATTTCTATATACGACACATCTTGTTACAGCATCTTGATGAAAAACTCTCCAAGCCATGGTTCTTGGGAGAGAAATAAAAGGGATAAGAACCCTCTGCAATATAATCAGAAAGCAGATAGGGAGGAAACCTCGTGTGTGAGCATAGGGTAGTTCATTAAACAAACTCAGTAAAACCCACCCTGAATCTCTAATCTGCATTTATTAACATAGTTGTTCAGACTTTCGATATCCTTAATTCTTTTTTTCACAAGAGCGCATATTCTTGATCGAATATTGGTATTTGGTGTGACTCCAAAAGAGAGAAGGTATTTGATGATTTTCTTTGCCATGATTCCGCCTTTTTTGTCCCAGTCGGTTAGCAGGATAATCTCTCCCCCATCTCTTGATAGCGACTCAGCAAACTCATGCAATGGTTTATGAGATACTTGTCTGATATCCCCATTTATGCCAAGAAGCCTTAGAGACTCAACATCTCTTTTCCCTTCAACCACTATAATGGCTCCTTCCTGAGCCAGCATCTTAAGTTCAAGTATAATCTCTTCGATCTTTTCAAGACGTTCAGCGTCTTCAACTCTACAGTTCATTCCTCAGAATCTTCAGGATATCCTCCTGCTTTGCTCCTACTATCTTTACTGATTTTTTTCGGCTGCTTAAGCCCGTGACTATGCGTATGTTTTTTGCAGGAAGTTTGAACAGATGCGAGAAAAAGGATACAAGCTGATCATTGGCTTTTCCCTTCTCTGCTCTTTCTGATAAGCTTATCTCTATACGTTTGCGCCATGGATTATAACCTTGTATCATGATTCTGTCTTTGCCTGGCGAGACCTCAAGATCAAGAATAGTGCCATCCTGAACCTGCCTGAGGGCTTCCATCAACACATAAACCCTCCTAACCTGTTTTATATCTTATGTATTCTTGGGTATTGCTTTTCAGAACTGCTCATAACAGACTATCCGTAGTTATTTTTCTTAAATATATTTATTTGTTACTTATGTACATCCGTAAGTACGGTTTTTAAGGAATTTAGCTCATTTTAGCAACGGATAATTAAGCATGTATATTTTCATTTTATTTTGAAGTTATTTCCAAGAATAAGGTAATAGTTATTTCTTTCAATCCTCATTTTATAAGGATTTGTTTTGAAACTATATATTAGCTCCTTT
>CAZCRM010000198.1:0-2113 GCA_964501085.1 uncultured Methanosarcinales archaeon
GGGACTTCCCGCCGACAGAGTTAAAACAACTCAGAGTCTCCTCGGTGATGGAGAGTGTTAAATCCTTGTACTCCACAAACTTTAATACGTTATACTCCACTTGTAAATATTATGGTTAAACTTGATCAGATTAACATCTCAAATGATGGTTTGACCAAATTCTTCAGCCCTATTGAAGCTGTTATTCTCAAGACCCTATGGTCTCATGGGGAGATGACTACATCCCAGCTCACTGAAAAAACAAACATTCCTCTCACGAGTGTGGCAGGTACCCTTGATAGGCTGGTAAAGGCAGGATACGCTACTAGGCGTGTTGAGAAGGTGAAGGGAAGGGTGAGATATGTGTATGCCCCGGCTTTTTCTGAAAAAGAAACTGCAGTCAGAATCACAACAAAGATACTGGATAGCCTTGTGGATGTGTTTGGTTCCATCGCCATTGAGAATTTTTCAAAATATAGTAAGAAATGAATATAATATATGAAATAAACTGCCTGGGTGCATGTCTGAAGCTTTCTGATCTAACACCTTTTATAGCGATGCTGTTAGCTGTTTCCATCGCTTTACTTGCTGCAAGAGCCATGCACAAAAACCCGGAATACAGGCTTATAATATATGTTTCAGCCCAGGTTGCGGTTCTTCTCGCCATCTTCACAACCTTCTATATAATGAGGTGCAGTGAGATGCTCACAGCCTATCTGTATCTTGCCTATGCGTCTGCAACATCACTGCTGATCTTCGTAACCCAGAGGTTTTATGACAGAATTATGGTCAGACGTCTTGATGCAAAACCGATAGGTGGAGTTCTGAAATGGGTGCAGGAATTCGTGGACACACTTGTTAACGCCACAGTTTATTATTACGATTCCTCTATTCCAAGAGCCTTTGCATGTGGTAAATCCATTTTTGTGTCCATAGGGCTTCTTGAGATGCTGGATGAGACTGAACTGAAGGCAGTGCTGGCACATGAGGCATGGCATCTTCGTAGTTCAAGATTCCTTTTCAAACAGCTTGCTTTCATGACCTTCTCATCTCAAAAAGAGGTTGAAACTCTTGCAGACTGTTTTGCGGCGAAGATAGCTGGAAACAAAGCTTTGATATCAGCACGCAATAAGGTTAAGGTATTTATTTGAGAACTGCTTCATTACAAATAAATGCTTAAATTTATATCCATATACCCCGCATTAGGGTCGATGAAATGGATTTATCAGAAGCAGTGAAAAAAAGATGTACTGTTCGTGAGTTTAAATCCGAACCTATCTCAGATAATGAACTAATGAAGATACTTGAGGCTGGCAGATGGGCGCCCAGCCCGTTTAATACCCAGCCATGGGAGTTCATCATCATAAGGAATAAGGATACATTAAGAGAAATCTCAAGGTATGCCAGATATTCTGCTCATCTTGAGTTAGCACCTGTGGTTATTGCTGTTGTGGTGCCGCCAGTGGAAGAGAAATTCTCATGGGTTGAAAGAGCAGGTGAAACAAGGTTTGCCGCTGCCATGTGTGTGCAGAATATGATGCTTGCTGCATGGGAACTGGGAATTGGATCATGTTGGGTGAGTACAGAAAGGGATGAAGTGAGGAAACTTATCGGTATACCAGACACCCATTTCCTGTTAGCTATACTGCCCTTTGGTTATCCTAAAAAAATGCCAGAGCGTCATGAAAGATCAAAGAGGCTTGAAGATATAGTGTTCTATGAGAAATATGGTCAGAAAAGAAAAGGAAAAGAATAACATCAAGCCTGACAGGGTGCTGGATTGCGTTGGATTATACTGTCCTGTGCCAATCTTCAATACCACACAGGAAATGGAAAAAATGCATACAGGAGAGGTTCTGGAGATTATCACAGATGACCCTGCTGCTGTACAGGATATCCCTCGCTGGGCAAAGAGGACAGGGCATGAGTTTTTAAAACTCTTCAAAGAAGGAGAACATTACCACTTCCTGATCAGAAAAGGCAGACAACAGTAAACAGGTAGTTAGTGATTAACGCTATTTTTATATAGAACCTCAAACATTCTCTTTTAGCACATGGAGGATGTTTATGGCAGTACAGCTTGCACAGCCAATTATAATTCTAAAAGATACTACCAGAATACGTGGTAGAGATG
>CAZCRM010000199.1:0-2096 GCA_964501085.1 uncultured Methanosarcinales archaeon
AGATGGTGATTGATGCTTCTACAGAGAGAATTCTTGGAGTGCATATATTATCTTCTTCAGCATCTGAGATGATTCATGAAGCTGTGCTTGCAGTAAAGTATGGTCTGAAAATAGAGGATATTATAGATACTGTGCATGTATTCCCAACCATGAGCGAGGCAATTAAGCTTGTAGCTCAATCGTTTAAAAGAGATATTACAAAGATGAGCTGCTGTGCTGAATAGCTTAATGCATAGCTACAGGAAAAATCTTATCCTTGTTTATGTATAAGAGATAAGACATGGAGACTGGTGAGATTGTTCAAGCTTTTAACGAATCAGGTTTTCAGATAGACCCTCATGCTCTTGAAATTCTAAAAACCTCTGGATCGCCCCAGCTGATAGAGAAGATACTAAATTCCATAGATAGTTCAGTAATGGTGGTGGGGGCAGAGCATATCCTAGCTATAACCAAGAATGAGAAAATATCAAAAAAGAAAAAACGTACTAAAAGCCAAGAGGTTATTGTGCTCTCAGATATAACAGATAACTCTTCAAGCATAGGAGAGTATACCGACTTTGTGCAATATTTTAGAAACAGATATGCTTTGCTGAGCGAAATGCTCCGTAAGAGAATAAGCGCAAGACCTATTGAGAGTTTAAGGAGACGAAACCTGGACACAGGAGAGCCATTCTCCATAATAGGTATGGTTCTGGATATCAGAACAACAGCTAATGGTCACAAACTCATTGAGGTCGAGGATACAACTGGCTCAGTTAGGGTATTGGTTCATAAGGATAGGAATAAGGAATTGTTTGAGTATACCAACAGTATTCTTCTTGATGAGGTAATTGGCATAACAGGTACACTTTCCTCAGACGGCAATATAATATTTGCAAATAGTATTATTAAACCTGATCTCCCCAATCCTCAAAAAAGCACGCTGAATGGAAATAAAGAAGGTAAGGCTGTGTTTATTTCAGATATTCATGTAGGGAGTAAGACCTTTCTTGAGGATGCATGGCTTAAATTCGTGGAGTGGTTGAGTGAAGAAATTGACTATCTCGTTATAGCTGGTGATATTGTTGATGGGATTGGTGTGTTTCCTAACCAAGAGAAGGAGTTGGCTATTAAAGACATCTATGAGCAGTATGAGAAAGCTGCAGAGTATTTGAATGCTCTGCCAGAGCACATAAAAATCATTATATCTCCAGGAAACCATGACGCTGTGAGACAGGCTGAACCCCAGCCCAGCTTACCTGAGAAAATAAGAAGGTTGTTCAGAAGTGATATAACCTTTGTAGGAAATCCTGCCATGGTTGAGATAGGGGGTGCAAAGGTTTTGATATATCACGGAAGAGCATTGGATGACATTATTGCAAGCATTCCTGGTTATACCTATGATGACCCTACAAAACCAATGATTGAGATGCTAAGGCTCAGGCATCTCTCACCCATATATGGAGGGAGGGTATCAATAGCACCTGAGAAAAAGGATTATTTTGTAATCGATACCATACCTGATATTCTTCATTGCGGGCATATTCATACAGTAGGTATAGCTCGCTATAAGGAGGTTTTAACTATAAATAGTGGTGCATGGCAGAGCCAGACAGAATTCCAGAAAAGAATGAACCTCAATCCAGTGCCTGCAAGAGCTACAGTGGTAGATTTGTCAGATATGCATTATGAGGTTAAGAACTTCTTGTTTTAATTGCTTAAGCTTTGGTAATATTTATTTCTACAAATGAGTCGCTTAAAAGCATCTCTGAGGGAAAGGTAGAGGTCAACACAGATGAGTATTCAATATATGATTAAGTGAGCTTGAAAATGTAAAAAAGCATTAGAGTTAATCATTCAGAGGAATATGCAAAAGTCGCATGTGAATACTACTGAAAACAGACATGGATTTTTTAGTGGTTAAGAAAATTCAGTATCAAAACACTATCTTAAAGTATCTATCGTTCTTTGAGCTTTTGATCAATACAAAAGAACATTGGTTTTTTCTGATAATTTCATTCCTGATGACCTAGGGAGATGAGCGACTAAGTGAACTACCCCACGCTTACGCAAGGAGCTTCCTGCTTCAACCATCAGCACTACCTCTGGCGGCGCTC
>CAZCRM010000200.1:0-2077 GCA_964501085.1 uncultured Methanosarcinales archaeon
GTACAAAGGAGGAGGAAGAAGCTATAAGAAAGGAGGATGTGGCTGTAACTCCCTTAGCAGTGCCCCTGCTGGCAGGACCAGGAGCCATTACCACAGGCATAGTACTCTTCAATACAGCAAAAAGTGTGGCAGAGCAGATAATGCTTCTTGTAAATATAGCTCTTGTGTTTCTACTCTCTTATTTTATTCTCTCCAGGTCAGATAGAGTCTTTCAGATGCTGGGGCATACAGGTACCATGGTCATAGTCAGAATTATGGGTTTACTTCTGGCAGCCATCTCTGTGCAGTTTGTTATAACTGGAGTTGAGGAAGCAGTACAAAGTATATTCACATGAATCTTATACCTCTGGGCATCTCTCCAAACATCTCCCTGAATTTGGGAGGCCAATGCTCAGGGTCAAGCCCTTTCTGGGCAAGAAATACGCTTGCCCATCTCTCAAGCCCTATACCAGAGCATCCACTCCATATTTGCTTTCCAGACTGTGACTTCACATTAAAACCTTTGGGATACTTATCACCATTAACGCTTTGATTCTGGAATTCCAGCCACTCTTTTTTGTATGGAAGGAAAGCTTCATAATCTATTGTACCAACATGTTTTTCCTCTGCAAGTCCTGTGAGTCCTTCCTGTGCCATGAACCATGGGGTAACCCATGCCATTCTCCATTCAAGCTCAAGAATCTCGTTAAAGATGTGCTTGTAGCGTTCTTGTAGTTCTTTGGAATGGGCAAGAACCTGTTCTTTAGTTCCTATGAAAACAAGCTCTATTCTGTGAAATTCATCAACCCTCTCCATACCATGTATTCCACCACTTTCATACCTATGAGAGGTTCCTGAACGGTCAAATATTTTCAGGGGAAAACAGTCATCTGCTATTGTTCTTCCTTGCAAGAAAGGCCAGAATGGAGGGCATTGTGCATAGCACATCCCTCCTATTGGTTTGTCTATCTTCTTAGATATTAGATCAAGTGGGATTTCAAGGGTAACCTTGTAGTAATCCATCACCTCTTCCCAGAATTCAGGGTCTCTTGTTTTTGGAGGGCATACATAATATATCTCAGGATACACCCCTTTTGCATGACCTGAGCGCTTCCACACATCCCATGTGACAAGTTTTGGGAAGATCATCTCCTCATAACCCAAGGGCTTAATAATCTCCTCCATTACTATTTTCTCAAAGGTTCTGAAGATTTTGGTCATCTGAGCCCCATATATCCACTGCCCTCTATTGCCAGTACGTTTTATCCAGCCACGTTTTTCAGCCTCTTGTGTTGGGTCTCCTTTGAACCTGTGCTCTTTTTTCGGGCTTTCCCAGAGCAGGCTCCAGTGCTCAGCTTTACCACCAAAGCTCTTGGCTGCAATCTTGTCTTCGATGAGAGTGATGATTCTGTCAGGTATTCGTTTCTCAAGCTCAGCCTCATTCACCTCAAGCTCAAGTGTAACCATTCCATTCTGGAATTTCATTGTCTTTACATAGGGTAGCTTATGCAGATGTAATGTTTTTTCAGAGGGGAGTTTGATGATGTATTCTTCTATCTCCATCCCCCTGATTCCAATCCTGTATTTTCTTCCGAGCAAATTAGCAATGGGTTTTCTGAGGCGGATAAAGGCATCATGAGCACGTAAATATCTATCTGACTCAATATCAAAGAAGATACTGTTATCCTTTATACTCCAGCTTATGATTCTTGCACCTTTGCCTTCAGGAACTCCTTTCTTCATTATTGTTGTTTTTGCTTCCTGAATGAATTTTTCAATATCATTACGAGCTACCGAGACATCACCACTTGTTTTGAAACTACCTTTGAGATGGAAATAAGGCTGCATTGTTTCAATTATGGTTCTTATTTCTTATTTAGATTTTCATGGTTCTCCTAGATAATCGGGGATAGACAAACAAAGTTCATTGTTCTTCCATCCAGGCTCTATCTCCAGCATACCTCTTATCATGAGATAATGCCATGACAAATGTTGATTTGCCTGTATGGAATATTCATATGGTGTTCTTTTGTCCAATGAAAGATGAGGTCTGAGAAAATTATAAAATGTCTCATAGGCTACTGTGTATATTGAAGCA
>CAZCRM010000201.1:0-2066 GCA_964501085.1 uncultured Methanosarcinales archaeon
TGAAGCATGTGTAGCCCATTATCACCTTGTGTGCATCTGATGCACTCACATTCTTACAGCGTGTACCAACAATTACTGCAAGTTCACCCTCAAAGTTCACCTGTTTCGTAACGTCTGGGTAGACTATCTTTCCCTCATGCCCTATGATGGCAGAAGGTGGCTTTAAAAAGATGATGGGATTATCAGGTATGGGCATGTTCAGTTCTTCAGCATGGTCTCTATAGTTCAACCCAACACAGATGATCTTGGTTGGCTGTGTAGGGGGTAGTAGCTCGAGTTCTGAAAGTAAATAGGTGTCACAGTAGAGTACCCTATCCACAATAACCCTTTCACCCTTCACCTCTCCATAGAATATCTCACCATCATGCTTGAATCTGCCAATCATATGAACAACTCCTCTAAACAACTGCTAAAACAACAGCAGTATTACTCATCCACCAAGAGTGGTGTATCTTGCCACAATATAAATAGGTTATGTTCATACGCTTAAAGATTTCATCATGCATTATGGCCTTCGTCATATACAAAGCAAAACTTATTATATACAAAAAAGCATAAATTGGGAAAAAATTATCATTAGAGGTAATTTAATGGGACGAAATATACGTGTTGAGAGGCTCACCCAAACACCTATTGAGAAACAGGAAATAGAGCTTGTGGAAAGGAAGGGTGTGGGACATCCGGATAGCATAGCAGATGGTCTGGCTGAGGCAGTGAGCAGGGCATTATGCAACGAGTATATAAGAAAATGCGGGACTGTGCTTCATCACAACACTGACCAAGTAGAGGTTGTGGCTGGGCGCTCACATCCAGAATATAAAGGCGGGGAAATCATAACACCTGCTTACGTGCTTCTGGTAGGAAGGGCAACCAAGGAATTCAATGGTATCAAGATACCAACAGATTCCACAGCACTCAGGGCGGCGAGACAGTATCTTAAAAGCACTATTCCTGATATAGATATTGAAAACGACATCATTATAGACTGCAAACTTGGAGTGGGCTCAACCGATCTTCAGAGCGTTTTCCAGCGTGGAAAAGCGCCTATGGCAAATGATACCTCTTTTGGTGTGGGATATGCACCTCTATCAGAGACTGAGAAAATCGTATATAATACTGAACGGGAGATGGTGTTAAAGTACAAGAAGGAAATACCAGCGATTGGAACTGATATCAAGGTAATGGGTATGAGAAAGCGAGATAAGATTACCCTCACAGTGGCATGTGCAATGATAGGTAAATACATCGATGATCTCTCCCATTATATCTCTATAAAAGAGGAACTTTGTGAAAGAATCTGTGATATGGCAATGAAGTACACCGAGAGAGAGGTAGAGGTGTTCATCAATACAGGGGATCATATAGAATCAGGCTCTGTGTATCTCACGGTTACAGGCACCTCTGCAGAGATGGGGGATGATGGGTCAGTGGGGAGAGGTAACAGATGCAATGGTCTTATTACACCTAACAGACCGATGAGCATGGAAGCCACCAGTGGTAAGAATCCCATAAATCATGTGGGCAAGATATACAATCTTCTTTCCAACAGGATAGCGAATGATATTGCAGAGATGGTTCCTGGGGTTGAAGATGTATATGTTCGCATTCTTTCCCAGATTGGCGAACCCATTGATCAACCCTTAATTGCCAGTGCACAGGTGATTCCACAGGAGGGTGCGAATATGAGTGTGATAAAATCAGAGTCTGAAGCCATTATTGATCAGTGGCTTGATGATATCACAACAATTACAGATATGGTTGTAAGAGGGGAAATTAGCACATTTTAATAATTTTTATATCAACTTTTCTGGTTCTGGGACCATCAAGCTCTACAAAGAATATGCTCTGCCATGTACCTAAAACAAGATGATTATCTTCAATAGGTATAATGATGCTGTTCCCAAGAAGCACTGCTCGAAGATGGGAATCAGCATTGTTGTCTATGGTGTTGTGCACATAACTCTTATTTTCTGGAACAAGGGTCTCCAGCATATCCAGTATATCCTTTTTCAGTCCCTGCTCGTTCTCATTGACTATGATAGAAGAAGTGGTATGTCTTGTTGAGA
>CAZCRM010000202.1:0-2064 GCA_964501085.1 uncultured Methanosarcinales archaeon
AAGAGGGTGATTTTATGAAGATAAAACCGATAGGTAAGAGAGTTTTAATCAAACCTGTGAAAGAAGAAGAAAAAACAGCAGGAGGAATATATATTCCCGAAACTGCAAAGGAAAAGAAAAAAGAGGGAGTTGTGGTGGATATGGGAGATGAACTTAAGGATTTCCCGATAAAGAAGGGTGATGTTATACTATATACTGGATACAGCTCTGAAGAGCTGGAAATTGATGGAGAAAAATATCTTATTCTGGATTCAAAGGATATAATTGCAAAGGTGGAGGGATAAAAAATGGCAAAACAATTGATATTTAATGATGATGCAAGGCAAGCTCTTATGAGAGGGGTGGACCGTCTTGCCAATGCAGTTAAGATTACCCTTGGACCAAAGGGCAAGAATGTAGTACTTTCAAAAAGTTTTGGCAGCCCTGTAATCACCAACGATGGTGTTACCATTGCCAAGGAAATCGAACTCAATGACCCTTACGAGGATATGGGTGCCAGACTGGTAAAAGAGGTGGCAACAAAAACACAGGATGTGGCAGGTGATGGCACTACTACCGCAACCTTGCTGACACAAGCGATGCTTCATAAGGGCATGAGGAATATCACAGTTGGTGCGAATCCTATCGAAATCAAGCGGGGTATTGATAAAGCAACAGAAGCAGTGGTAAATGCAATAAAAGCCATGAGTGAAGAGGTCAAGAGCAAGGATAAAATCAAACAGGTGGCTACGGTTTCAGCCAACAATGATGAGATGATAGGAAATCTGATTTCAGATGCCATGGGCAAGGTTGGTGCTAATGGTGTGATTACAGTGGAAGAGGCAAAGTCCCTGGAGACCTCATTAGAAGTGGTTGAGGGAATGCAGATAGACAAAGGTTATATCTCACCATACATGGCAACAGACAAGGAAGGAATGGAAGCTTTGCTTGAAGACCCGCTTATTCTCCTATATGATAAGAAGATTAGCTCTATGAAGGAATTCCTTCCCATCCTTGAAGCTGTGGTGAAAGAAAATAAACCCTTACTAATCATTGCTGAGGATGTTGAGGGAGAAGCGTTAGCCACTATTGTGCTCAATATAATACGTGGTACCCTGAAGGTATGCGCAGTAAAAGCACCTGGCTTTGGTGATGAACGCAGGGAGATTCTGGAGGATATCGCTGTACTCACTGGTGGAAAGCTCATAAGTGAAGAACTGGGCATGAAGCTTGAGAATGTAACACTCTCAGACCTAGGAAGTGCAAAGAAGGTTAGAGTGAATAAGGACAAGACCATAATCATTGAAGGAAAGGGTAAGAAGGAGGAGATTCAGAGGAGAATAGCCCTTCTCGAGGGAAGAATAAAGCTTGAGGATTCAGAATACAAGAAGAATGACCTCAAGAAACGACTGGCGAAACTCTCAGGAGGGGTTGCAGTTATAAATGTTGGTGCTGCCACCGAGACTGAGATGAAGGAAAAGAAGATGCGTATAGATGACGCTCTGAATGCCACAAAAGCTGCTGTGGAAGAAGGTGTTGTGCCTGGGGGAGGAGTCGCTCTGCTCAGAGCAGCTAAGGAGCTTGAGAATCTCTCTCTCGAAGGGGACCAGAACATAGGTGTGGATATTGTAAAGCAAGCTATAGAAGAACCCCTGAAACAGATAGCTGAGAACGCAGGAAGAGAAGGGTCAGTGGTGGTTGAGAAACTGAAGGCTGAAACAAATCCCAACATGGGCTATGATGCAAAAACAGATACCTTCAGGGACATGATAGAAGCAGGTATCATAGACCCAGTGAAGGTGGTGCGCAGTGCTCTGCAGAACGCTGCAAGCATAGCTGGTCTGATGCTGACCACTGAAGCGCTTGTGGCTGATATTCCTGAAAAGAAGGGCGAGAGAGAACAAGATCATGAAAGCTACTCAATGTAATTTTTCCATTTTTTTCTAAGCTAAAGACATTATGCTAAGTAGGTGTAGTCAATAAACTCATAGAATGTAGCGTTTTGGATAGTAAACAATAAATTAACTGTAGGGTTCTTACCCAATCAATCGGGGAAAGAGATATTGGGCTGACCATTTTAAGTAA
>CAZCRM010000203.1:0-2048 GCA_964501085.1 uncultured Methanosarcinales archaeon
TCTTGATTTTCCTTCATTGTTTTAAACATAGCCCTTCTCGGATACCTCTCTTTACTTTAAGTAACGCTTGTTGAGTTCTGGCATTATCGGATCAAGATTAAGTCCTTCTAAAAATTTTGATGCTCGAACACTGTTCTCTGAGGTTGCATTCACAAACTCTTCTTCATCTCTATCAGTCAAACCGACGATTTTGTCCCAATAACTTTTTATCTTTTCAAATACGTTAAATTCCAATGTTCATCCCCTCCTTTTGGAAATGAATTTATAATTAATGAGGGGATGAACCTTATAAGTGTAAACGGAAAAAACAGTTAAATTTAAATGGCGAACCTGTGAATTGGTAACCACCCCTTTCGGAAGGGGCCTTCTACCTCATTTTCCAAGATAAGATTATTGCATCGATAAGTATATTCTTATGATTAGATATACTACATAGCATGCGCAGAATATATATGGATCACAGCTCCACCACGCCTGTTGATCCTGAGGTAGTAAATGCCATGCTTCCTTTTTTCAATGAGAGGTTTGGTAATCCCTCAAGCCTTTATACCATTGGGAGGGATGCCAAAAAAGCAATAGAGGAGGCAAGACAACAAATAGCACAACTAATAAATGCAAAAAAAGAAGAGATTATATTCACAGGCAGTGGTACTGAATCAGACAATCTTGCCATAAAAGGCATAGCCTATAAAAACAGAAAAAAGGGAAAGCATATCATTACAAGCTCAATTGAGCATCATGCGGTTTTAAACACATGCAGGTATCTTGAAAAACAGGGTTTTAAGGTTACCTATCTTCCAGTAAGCAGAGAAGGACTTGTTGATCCAGCAGATGTGGAAGAGGCAATTACCTCAGAAACCATTCTCATCTCTATCATGCATGCCAACAATGAAATTGGCACCATCCAGCCCATAGAAGAAATTGGTAAAATCGCAAAAGAGCATGATATTCCTTTTCATACTGATGCCATACAAACAGTTGGAAAGCTTCCCTTAAATGTAGATAGCATGGGTGTGGATTTGCTTTCATTAAGCGCACATAAGATGTATGGACCAAAAGGTGTGGGAGCACTCTACATCAGAAAAGGCATTAATATTGAAGCCCTGCTTCATGGAGGCGGACATGAGAGAAATCTGCGCTCAAGTACAGAAAATGTACCTGGTATAGTGGGCTTCGGTAAGGCTGCCGAACTTGCCAGAAAACGGCTTAACGAGGAAAGAAAATTAGCAGCTCTTAGGGATTCGCTTATCAGAGGTGTGCTTGAAATCAAGGATTCCTATCTCAATGGTCACCCTACAAAACGTCTGCCCAATAATGTAAATGTTAGGTTCAGCTATGTAGAAGGAGAATCCATGGTACTCAACCTTGATATGAAGGGAGTGGCAGCTTCCACTGGTTCAGCATGCTCCTCCACCTCACTTGAACCATCTCATGTGCTTATTGCCATAGGCTTGAAGCCAGAAGAAGCTCATGGCTCTCTCAGGTTTACCTTAGGTTTGGGAAACACTCAAGAGGATGTAGATTATGTTGTATCCATATTACCAGAAATCGTGGAGAAGCTGAGAATGATGTCTCCACTGGCGAGGTGAAACATGACAGAAGGATACAGTGAAAAGGTAATGGAACATTTTGCCAACCCGCGAAATGTTGGTGAGATTAAGGATGCTGATGGAATAGGCAAGGTTGGAAATCCTGTTTGTGGCGACCTGATGTGGATATACATTAAAGTAAAGGATAACCGCATAGAGGATATCAAATTCAAAACCTTTGGATGCGGTGCAGCAATCGCCACAAGTAGCATGATAACTGAGATGGCTAAAGGCAAGACCCTTGAGGAAGCCATGAAGATTACAAGAAAGGATGTGGCTGATGCACTTGATGGCTTGCCTCCAATAAAGATGCACTGCTCCAATCTTGCTGCAGAGGGATTGCATGCTGCTATAGAGGATTATCTTGAAAAGTCGGGTAAGAAAAAGAAGTAAAGGTGATAGAGCTTATCTTTAATCAGGGTACCATTCTAATTAAAGGTGCAAGAGTTCCTCATGCTA
>CAZCRM010000204.1:0-2046 GCA_964501085.1 uncultured Methanosarcinales archaeon
TGGATTCAAGATTGATTCTGAGAATAACAGACTAATTCTTTCGAAAATTGGTTCTGTTCCAATCAAGCTTCATCGTGAAATTGAAGGTGAAGTCAAGGGGGTGATTGTAAAAAGGGAAAAATCTGGAAAATGGTATGCAGTTGTGCAGGTAGAAGATGAACTAAAACCATTACCGAAAACAGGTAAATCAGTGGGCATTGACGTTGGAGTGAAACACTTCCTGACAGACTCGGAAGGTAGGCAGGTGGAAAATTCAAAGTTTTACGAGAAAACACTAAAGAAAATAAAAATTCTGCAACATATTCTATCAAGAAAACAGAAAAGTTCTAACAACAGAGAAAAAGCAAGAACAAAGCTCGCTAAAGCTTATGAGAAACTGGTCAACCAGAGAAATGATTTCCTGCATAAGCTATCTCGCTATTACGTCAACAATTACGATGCTATAGCCATTGAAGATTTACAAATCAGGAACATGGTTCGCAATCATAACTTAGCTCAGAAGATACTGGCTACAGCTTGGGGTAAATTTATAGAAATTCTCTCCTACAAGGCTGAGAGAGCTGGTAGGAGAGTTGTGAAGGTTAACCCAGGTTTAGCCTTTGATAACCCATACAGAGATTATATCTCAGCTTGTAGAATAAAGAATAGAGCGGGGCTGGGACAGTCCTTAGAGCCTGTGGAGAGAAGACCTCTACTCTGTGCAATCTCCGCAATGGAGATTATCACAGGGCAAGTTTTCTCGATGAAGCAGGAAGCCCCCTGCGAAAGCTGGGGGTAGTTCACTGCTTTTATGTATAATAATAACAACATGCAAGGATGTCGTTTGGCTCAGCCAGGAAGTTGTTTAACATACTATGAAAACAAAAAACATCCTGCTTGTAGAGTGACCCTTAAATGGAGAGATGGTGTTCCTTACAGGCTTATTCACTCCTATGCACATAAAGCACCTGAATGCTATTTCTCTATATATCAATCTGGCTGTAATCTTAGTTGTTTGAAGTGCCATTCCTGGCGTTTTTCCAGATATGCCTCAGGGTCATGGTTCTCTCCAGAAGATATAGCTAAGCTTGCCTTACATTATGCTGATGCAAACAAGGATAACATGTATTATGAACCAAGAGAACATGCAACAAGCTGGCATGCCCATGAGCTCTGTCATGCCTGTGGAGCATGCATTTTAACAGGAAAAAGGTCTAAGTACTGCCCACAAAAAGTAGGGATAGAGCATATAATCCTGCTTGAGGATGTAGCATGGGGACCTGCGAGAAATATTATATCCTTTACTGGGGGTGATTTAACCTGCCAGCCTGAGTGGTATGCACAGGCAGCGCAAGAGATTAAAGGGTTAGGTAAAAATCTATGGGTTTTAATTGAAACAAATGGTTATGGGCTTACGAGAAACAATCTGGATTTATTCAGAGAAGCAGGTGTTGATTCTTTCTGGCTTGATATCAAAGCGTATGATGAGAGTATTCATAAAAAACTCACGGGTGTTTCCAACAGATGGATTCTTAGATTACCAGAAGAAATCATAGAGAGGGGTTTTATTCTTGAGGTGTTATCATTGTATATCCCAAACTTAGTGGAAGCGGATCAAATTGGAAAGGTTGCAGAGTTGCTTGCACAGGTTGATTCAGGCATTCCTTTTACCATCTTAGCTTTCTTTCCTGAGTACAAGTTAACCAGTATTGCCTCACCAAGCTTTCAACAGATGATGGAAGCGTATTATGCTGCAAAGGATGCTGGTTTAAAAAGAATCAAGCTGGGTAATGTTGGAATGTTTGCAAGAACAGAACGAGAGTATGAGGAATTGAGTAGATATGGGATACTTTAACAGTATTAGAACATATCATATCTAAACTACTACTCTTTTAATGCGCCGCTCTTCACTTTGCTCAAGCGGATTTTGATAATTTTGTCCTCATATAATGTGGTGAAGAGTAAGAGGTTTTTAAACCAGTTCAAGTAACGCTTATCCTCAGAGCAGCGCCTCAAAGGTATTGGGCTTTCTGATGTCAGTATAAAGGAGTATTTAGCAAACCGAAT
>CAZCRM010000205.1:0-2034 GCA_964501085.1 uncultured Methanosarcinales archaeon
CCCTGCTTAACAGCGTCTTGTATTCATCATAGGAGGTGTTTGTTTCATTCATGCCATACATGATTTCAAGAACCTGCAGTGCTGTGTTGACATAAGGGGTGTAGATGACAGGAGTACCCATGATATTTACAGCACCTGTATCCATTCTTCTGAGAACGGGTGGATAGGTGTCGGGTAAAACCATATAATCAAAATCGTTTTTCTCAGGAAACATCGTACTCAACAGAAGAAAGTTGTTTCTATTATTCACGCTTGGTAAGAGTGCATAATACAGCTTTGTGGTTTCTGATTTGTATAGTGAGTCTACCTCACTTACTGGTAGCTGGGTCTTTACCCACTGTAACATCTCAGGTGTCATCTCCTCAAGGTCAGCATAACTCGCTGATATCGCACCAGGTGGTGTGAGGTTTAGGGCATCTGAAATAGAAAAGAAAGGATAATCCACAACCCATAGCTCAGGATTATATTTATCAGATGATTCTTCTGTTTGTTGCGTTGTAGAAGTACGTGGATTTGTTATGATATACGCCACAGGTACGATAACCATGATCAAAACCATAAATGCTGCAAGTAACTTGTAGGTATCCTGCTGTTTCATCACCTTACATTTTGTTTTTATCATATAAAACATACCTACCCGTAAAGCTTATCTATTAACCAACCCACCTTAATACCATAAAGTTTGAAGATATTAATGAGGTAAGGAACATTGAAAACCTTAAAACAAGAGGGGCTGAATGCAAATGTAAAGTTTGAGATCTCAGAGCTCACCTTTTATTGGAATGTAGACGAAAAGAGGTTTAAAGAGCGAATAAAGAACTACAAAAATATCATGATTGCTGGGTTCCCTCCCATGGGAAACATTGTTCCTTATCACATAAAGCAAATTTTAAAGGATTCTGAGAAGATAATTGACCTATACTCCTACAACTTCCCTCCCATGGTGGAGGCACAGGAGGATGAGTTTGAGATTCCCCATGATGAGATATGGTACAGTGAGGAGAAGAGACTGTTCTGTTATGTTGGCAAGTATCCTGAAATCAACATTCCAAAGGCAATGTATAAGCAGGCTGAAAGCGTTGCTCATATATCAAAAGAGCTTGGGGTCAGGGAGTTATATACGACTGGAGTAATCATACCCTCACAAGAGCCTTTTAGAAATAGTAAGGAGAAGGTAGAAGCCTATGTGAGTTTTTTTGAGGGCTCTAAGAAAGAACTTCCTGAAGGTATCAAGAAAATGACCCGAAAGAATATCGGCAGGTATACCATCATTCATAAAACAGGGCTTCTGCCTGGTTATGCCTCTAAGTTAGGGATTGAAAGCTATTCGATTCTTGGAGTGGGAAAATATCCTGAGGATATGAGAGCATGTGCCAGTGCTTTAAGAGCTTTTAAGAAGCTATCTGGTTTGGATATTGAAACAAAAGAGATTGAAGAGATGTTTAAGAGAAGTGCAGAAGCCTTCGAAGAGAGAATACGGGAGAGACGGGAGAGATCTTATAAGGGCGAGGGTATTGAGGCAGGCCCATCTCCATATATGTACGGGTAGGCTTTCATGATTTCTGGAATCCAATCCTTTGAGACTGATGGAAATCCTTCAAGAGCAAATTAACTCTTATGGCATTGCTTTCGAAGAGGCAGCCAAAGAGTTTCTTATAGAAGTTTATGTGCAGAAATAGGTAAATCTGTCATTACCATAAGAAAAAAGAAGAGTCGAGTGAACTATAGCAAAAGCTGTAAATAGGACTGACATCCTCTCTACGCTGAAGCGTGTGAGGTTCGTGCTTCTAAGCGCAGACATCACCAACACATCTTTACCTCATCCTAGAAACACAGGGCACTGCCCTGTTAATGACTCCCTCAACCTGAGCGAGCCCTATGTTGATATATATGTTTACTTTTTATATATACCTACGCAATTCATCTCAACAAGAGCTTTCTTGCTCATCAATCCGTAAGGTGTGCGTTTAATCGTTGGTTGTTTATGTAATGGGTGGGGATGTTAGGGCAAAACTGCAACCATAACTATAGATG
>CAZCRM010000206.1:0-1955 GCA_964501085.1 uncultured Methanosarcinales archaeon
GCGAGAGAATGTTATGAACATATAATGGAAAAACCCATACCTACACCCCAGAACAGGAGATAAATTATCTGTACAGAAAGTATTGGAATGAACCAGACTACAAGAAAGAGGCTTCTCTCCTTTACTGTCAGCATAAAATAGTATGTTCTGTATCTATAAGAACACTTTAAGGTTAATCTGGGCAGGTCTTCTTGTCTTCACCACAACATATTTATAGAAGTAAAAAACAATAAAAACAAAAAAAGTAGAAGGAGGGATGTGGTATCACCAAGGAGAAAGCTTCCAATAAAGAGGAAGTTCCATCTGAGGGAATGTTAGGTGGAATACCTGTCTTAATACTGAAGAAAGGTACTGAGAGATTGAGAGGCAGGGAAGCTCAGAGTATCAACATCATGGCTGCCAAGGCTGTTGCTACTGCGGTGAAAACCACCTTGGGTCCAAAAGGTATGGACAAGATGCTTGTAGATTCAAAAGGAGATGTGGTCATAACAGGTGATGGTGCTACCATCCTCAAGGAGATGGAGATCGAGCATCCTGCTGCAAAGATGATCGCTGAAGTTGCCAAAACACAAGATGAAGAAGTAGGTGATGGTACCACAACAGCAGTTGTTCTGGCAGGGGAGCTGCTAACAAAGGCGGAAGAACTTTTTGATTCAGGAGTACATCCCTCTGTGGTGGATAAAGGCTATACATTAGCTGCAGATAAATCCAAGGAAATACTCGAATCTCTTGCAAGAGATGTTTCAATTAATGATGATGATATCCTTATGAACATAGCAGCTACCACGATCAAAGGTAAGGATGAAACCTCAAAGAAAAAACTCGCTCAAATTGCAGTAAAAGCGGTAAAAACCATTGTAGACGTCAGTGATGGAAGAAAAGCTGATACAAAGGAGATTAAAATTGCAAAAATCGAAGGAGGCAGTATTGATGATACAGATTTAGTTCATGGAGTGGTTTTTGATAAGGAACGGGCAAGCATCAACATGCCAAAGAAGGTAGAAAATGCAAACATACTACTACTCAACAAAGCCCTTGAGATTAAGAAGACTGAGACCAAATCCAAGATAAACATCGAAACACCTGAACAGATGGCTTTATTCTTGGATCAGGAGGAGAATCTGCTGAGGGATATGGTCAAGAAGATTGAAAACTGTGGTGCCAACGTGGTGTTCTGTCAAAAGGGTATTGATGACATGGCTGCATACTATCTTGCAAAATCTGGGATATATGCGGTGAAAAGCGTTGATGAGAAGGACATGAAACTGCTCTCAAGAGCCACTGGTGCAAAGATACTAACCGATCTTGATGCAATCTCTAGCTCTGATCTCGGAAAAGCTGGCATAGTGGAGGAGAAGAAGATTGGAGATAATAAGTACACCTTTGTGCGTGAATGTCCGAATCCAAAATCAGTTTCAGTACTGCTTCATGGTGGGGCAAAACATGTGATAGAGAGTATGGAAATTGCCTTCAATGACGCTCTCAGAGCGGTGAGTGCTGCCATAGAGGATGGAAAGTATCTTCCTGGAGGAGGAGCACCTGAGGTTGAGGTTGCTATGAGACTGAGAGAGCATGCCTCCTCTCTGAGCGGAAGGGAACAGCTTGCGGTTAACAAGTTCGCAGAAGCAATAGAGATTATTCCAAAAACACTTGCTGAGAATGCTGGGCTTGATAGCATGGACATGCTCGTAGAGCTAAGAAGTCAGCATGAAAAAGGAAACAAGAATGCAGGTCTTAACGTAATCGCAGGTAAGGTGGAGGAGGATACCTCTAAGACAGGAATAATCGAACCTTTGAGGGTGAAGCTTCAGGCGATAAATTCAGCGGTTGAGGCAGCGTCCATGATAATCAGGATCGACGATGTCATATCAGCAGCCAAGGAAAAAATGCCTGAAAAACCGCCAAGCAAGGGGGAGTTCTGAATTGAATTCTTAATCGAATTCCCCCTTTATCAC
>CAZCRM010000207.1:0-1926 GCA_964501085.1 uncultured Methanosarcinales archaeon
TTAAAGCAACCCAGAATTTCCTCGGCAAGGAAGAGTGTCAATTCTTCGTTTGTTCCTTTAGCAGGAATTTTAATAAGTCCTTGCTGAGCCGTGTTTCTTTTCCCAGTCTCTCAAGGATTTCATCCTCAGATAAGCCTTCTGAGGTGAGTTTCTGTATTCTCTCAAAAACCTCTGGCTTTATCTCTGAATATTCATTGATATCCTTTCTGTGCCCCCACACATCACCCTCAAGAAGAGCGATTCCCTGCATGTCCAAGAAGATTTTTGTTGATTTGGATACTGTTTTGATATAAGAGCTTGGTATGTGTATTGCCTTCACATTTGGACATGCCTCAACCAATGCAAAAATGTCTTTGTTTGAGGGTCTGAATGCAAGATGTATGATCTTCTCATCCTTACCTAGGGACTTGATTTCTTCCTTGGAACTGACTACTCTTATTCTCATGTTTACCTCACCTTTTTAATACATACTTTCTCACATAGTATAAAAATTTATTCAAACAACAAAAAATAACAGCATGAGCATGAGTTATGTTGCCTATCCCAAACCTTAATCTATTCTAACATCTTAGATAAAGGTGGTGAATGAAATGGTGATTGGAGTTACCCTTGTAAATGTTGTACCTGGACAGGAAAAAGAGGTATATACTCAGTTGCTGAACATCAAAGGGATTAAGGAAGTATACCATGTTTTTGGCGAGTTTGATTTTGTGGTGATAAGCGAGGTTGATGGATTGAGTGCACTGAATAAGTTGGTTGATACCATACGAGAGTGTGAGAGTGTCACCTCAACCCATACAATCGTAGGTGCAGAACTTTAGATTTAAAATAGCTTCGCATTTACGTTAAAACCGAGTGAAGCTTTCAGTTTTCAGATATCAATCCAGATTTTACCCAAAAAACTTAAGTTTAGTAAATACAATTTTTTGGTGTTAAAAAAAAGGAGGGTACCATATTGAGAGTTAAAACAATTTATCTTCTGCTTATATTTGCTGTGCTGTTATCAGCCCAGCAGGTATATGCAAAAGAGTACGTGATAGGCGAACATAAAGCTAAGGTAATAAAACCAGACCCCGCATCTACCTATGTTGGGTCTGAGAAATGCAAGACATGCCACCCCAAGATCTATGATAGCTGGAAGACCTCTGGCCATCCATACAAGCTGAACACTCCAGAGGAGGCAAAAAAATTCAATTCTCCTGCAATATCGCCACCAGAAGGTTATACGTGGGATGATATATATCTGGTGATTGGAGGCTGGGGCTGGAAGGCAAGATTCATGGATAACAAGGGTTACATAATCACAAAAACAGGCGATAACAGAAGCATAAACGGTTCAAACCAGTTCAATCTTGCCACTAAAACCTGGGTGGATTATCATCCTGGAGAAATTAAAAAGTACGATTGTGGGAGATGTCATACCACTGGATATTCAGAGGAAGGGCATCAGGATAACAAGCCAGGTATCGTAGGTACCTGGGAAGAGAAGTCCATTGGTTGCGAGGCATGCCATGGACCAGGGAGTGTGCATGTCGCAAAAGGTGGTGGAAAGGGTGTTGCAATTATAAAAAATGAATCCGCAGCCCTGTGCGGAGCATGTCATACCAGAGGCAGTGATGACACAAAGATAATAGCAAAGGGTGGATTTATAAAGCATCATGAGCAATATCCAGAGTTTCTCAACAGCCCGCATAAGACTTTAACCTGTGTTTCATGCCATGACCCGCATAAAGGTGTTCATAAAGGACAGACCAATCCAACAGAGGGTGCTGGTATAAAAGCATCATGTGAGACATGTCATTCAGAGGAAGCTGATGAGTTCTCAGGAAGCACCATGCAGAAGGCTAATGTTAAATGTATCGACTGTCACATGCCCATGGCAGCAAAATCAGCACGCAGTGTTACAAAGTTCAAGGCTGATGTCAG
>CAZCRM010000208.1:0-1888 GCA_964501085.1 uncultured Methanosarcinales archaeon
GCAATTCTTGCGTTCATGAGATAATCATCAACAGATGAAAGCATTGTGCTGAGCTTATCTGAAGAGAATATTACAGTAATATCGCTACCCTTGATAATGGTTTTCTCAGAGAGATTATCTGGCTCAAGAGATTGAGCGATAATTTTTGCTATGCTTCCATTCTTGAAAATCAGCTTCCCTTTTACCTTCATTATCTCTTTAACTGCTCCCCGATTATGGAATCAATCACCTCTATAAACTTCTCTTCTCTACCCTCTGGAATGGTCGCACCTGAGGCTATGTCATGTCCTCCTCCTCTTCCTCCCACAGATATAGACGCTTCCCGCATGGCTGTTGCAAGATCAAGCCCTGCATTAACCAGTTCTCTTGTTCCTCTGGCAGAGATTTTTGTTATCTCCTTTACTTTATTGAAGGCTATGAATGGCTTATCAGGATATCTATACCTTACCATTGTACCTGCAATCACCCCAGTAGCATTCGAATTTTCAAGCATCACATACCTGAAATTCTTCGCAGACTTGATATTCGCTTCTGCTCTCTTCAAAACCTGAATTATATTCTTATGAAACTCTTTTGTAATGGATAGACCCTCTTCTACACAGGAATTATCCCTCATGCATATAGCAATGGCTATACCAGTTTTTTCAAGTTTTCCACAGGCATTAAGCACATTCACAAAATCATAGATATTGGGTATAAGCTCCTGCCTAAGAGTATAAACTTCCCCTATTAAAGAATCTATAGCAGACAAGCTTCCCTGTTTTGCCAGTTTTAAAACAAGTGCTGAGGAGAACCTTCTCAAATCATGCTCAGAAAGGTCTCTAAGTCTGCCTTTCACACCCAATTCTTCAACAAATTTCTTTACCTTTTCTTTATCTCCTGTGATATCAAGATAGGGGTCAACACTGTACTCAAGCAATTCCTCTATGTCATCATCCCCCATTCGAAGACCTTTACTAACAGTAATTACCTTTTTCTCCAAAGCTTCTTCAAGAATGAATTTATTCCCACCTCTCATAACCTGCTTATCCCCTATTGCCCCGACAAGAGCCAGTCCTGAGAGATCGAAGTTATCTCCCATCTGCCTTGCCACCATATATGCTCCACCAGAAGCTGAGAGTTCTGATGATCCATCCATCCCCACGAGATGGGGGTTGAGATGAAGATGTTCTACTTCACCTATGGGTTTATGATGGTCTATTATTATGGCATCCTTGAGCTTGGAAGCAAGCTCTGATTGACCACCCATATCGCAAAGAATGAGTTTTCCAGAGGATGTTTTTCTGATAAGCTCTATTGTTGAGGCATCAAACTGGTTTACAATCGTGGTGTGAAACAGTATTCCCTGCCTGTAGAGGGCATTGCACAGGATTCCAGCTGCAGAAATGCCATCAGCATCGTTATGAGAAATAAGTCTTATGTTATCATGCTCTAATACAGCATCAGCTACCTTCTTACTGAATGCCTCAAGCTCAGAGATTTCATCCTTCATCGCCTACCTTGAGATGAGCATCTCTGCCCTTTGAATAGAATACTTCCAGTCTGCCGGTAGCACACCCTTACGTATATAGTATTTCCCTAATCGTCGAATCTTGGCTTCTGTATTATTTAAAGAACGCTTATTATGAACATCTTTTGGGTTATTTTCAAGATGCTTCTTCAGTCTCAACGCCTTTACAATGAGGTTATGCATGTCCTCAGGAATCTTAGGACCAACATTATGTTCCTTCATGATGGCAACAATCTTCTTGCCTGTCACAAGTCTGACATCTGGAACCCCGTAGCTATCTCTAAGAATCATACCGATTTCGCTTGAAGATTTTCCCTGCATTGCGAGCTGTTTTATTATTTTCACAATCTCCTCTTTATCTGTATTTGACCATGCTGG
>CAZCRM010000209.1:0-1880 GCA_964501085.1 uncultured Methanosarcinales archaeon
GATGAGAGGAGGTGATGAGAATGCAGGAACTAACTAAAGAGTATTTTGAAAATATGAGTAGAGTGGTGCAGGTAGCACAGGAGGTATTGAAAAAGTGTAATGGTAAGTCCTGTGAGGAAGCGATGAGAATGGTTGGGAGAAGTGATAAGCTTACAGGTGAGGAAAAGGCAATAGCTGGTGGGTATATTGCTACGGAGATGCTGAAGTACAGAGAGCCTTTTGTGGGGCCTGAGGGAGTAGGTGAGATAATGATAAGGACAGTAGGTGCGGGAGTGAGTGCCAAGGATGCACTGGCGACAGTATCGCTGGCGCTGTATGAGCTTCTTAGCTGTCTTGATGAGGATACAAAGAAAAAGATGGCAATGAGGACGAGTGATATATTTGCTCATGTTGCTCAGACAGGAAAGCTACCTGAACCTTAAAGGAGCAAGACTTGTGATAGCTACTTACCTCGTGATGAGAGAGGCGTACCCAGCTGCGCTTCTCTCTCATGTGGTAAGGGTGTTTTATTTTGAACCATATACGGAGGTGAAGAAATAATGCAGGTTCAAATTCAAAAGGAAAAGAAGCATGAGGGTAAGAGGTTTGCAGTGGTGGATATGGATATGCTGAGTAATGTCAGGGATAATAATGGGTACTGTTTATGTAAGCCTGATGAACAGTGCCCATGTAACGACTTCCTGCAAAAGTCAAGGTGTGCATGCAGTGTGTATTATCCGGTAGTAACCACAACAGAGAAGGGAAAAGCATGTGAAAAAGCGATAGTAGAGTATATTCTGGAGTTCATAGGGGTGAGCAGATGAGTGAGCTGGTGGATTATGAAAGGCTGAATAAAATCGGTGATGATATTATGCAGGTATTGCTGGATAATAAACTTTCGGTGCTGGAGATGTATGTGGTTATAGCAGAGGTACAGGCATTCCTGCAGGCAAAGATGACACTGGAGTTTATTGTTAAAAGAGCTTTGAAGGAGCATAAGAAGGAGGAGTAAAAATGGCATTCGGTAAGATATTTTACAGTAAGAAAACTGGAAAGGTGATAGCAGCATTGCCGTTTTATTCAGCAACACTGGAGATGATAATGAAGTATGATGAGGGTGTCAGCAGACACCTTACAGATATAGCATATGTTCCAAGAGAATATGCAGAGATTGAACTTGAGAGGTTGAGAGAAGAATACGAAGTATCTTCCGAATGAACATGAAAATACCAGATAAGGCATACTGCGGGACATACACTTCAAGGAGTAGGTGGAGAAGGCTTAAGAGATATGCTGTCAGAAATAATATGACGATAGGTGAGGCGTTGGCGTCTATAATAGACGCCCTCACCTTTGATGGGGAGATAAGTGAGGCGAAGATAAGGATGATAAGAAAGATGAAGAAGTCATCCCTGCATGGTTAAAATCCATGAGGGATGTATGAAAAACAAAAAGGTAAAGAGGTGAAGAAAGAAATGGTAAAGGCAACAGTAGAGGAAAGCTTCAGTCCTGTGTTGTTGGAAGAAGGGGAATACGAGGCAAGGTTTCTCGGTGTAGAAGAGGATACCTTGCCTGAAACAGAGAGAAGCAAATCTCTTGGCCTCAGTGGTGAGGTCTGGAGATGGAGATTTGAAATAGAAGAGGTAGATGAAGAGATAACAGGTCTGACAAGCAGGAAACTCAGTACGAGAAGTAAAGCATACAGGTGGCTGACAGCGATAATGCAGGAAAAGCCTCCAGTAGGGGCTACCATAGACTTTGATACGCTCAGAGATAGACCCTGCAGAATAATAATAAAGAATGTAGAGAGAATATTCAATGGTGAAAAGACAGAGATGTCCACTGTCGGGGATGTGCTGCCGCCTAAGAAGAAAAAAGCAGAGAAAGAAGCAAATGAGTAC
>CAZCRM010000210.1:0-1864 GCA_964501085.1 uncultured Methanosarcinales archaeon
TTCCCCTTGTCAGAATCAGCGAGCTTGTTCAGGATTACCATGGCTAAAAGAATCAACTTCTTCATCACCTCCTGTTATTTCCCCTCAGTATCACTCACTGGCAAACAATGCTCTTTAAGATGTAAACATTGCAGAGGCAAGCTTCTTGAGCCACTCATTCCTGCAATAACATGCGAAGAGCTTGTAAAAAAGGCTTTACTTCTTTATAATAAAGGAGCTAAAGGCATACTTCTTACAGGGGGGTGTGATGAGCATGGCTGTGTGCCCATAAAGCGCTTTCTCCCTGCCATAAGAGAAATAAAGAACAAAACAGAGCTTATTGTAGTAGCTCATACAGGGTTTGTATCCTCAGAAGAAGTTGCCATGCTTGAGAACTCAGGACTCGATGGGATAGGTTTTGATGTGGTTGGTGACCCTGCTACTGCAAGAGAGGTTTATGGTTTGGATGTTAGCGAGAACGAGTACATGCAAAGCCTGTATGCTATGAACGACTCTAACATGATGGTCTTTCCCCATGTGTGTGTGGGTCTGCATTTTGGAAAGCTAAGAGGAGAGTTCAAAGCTCTTGAAATGATAGAACATATCACCCCATCAAGTATTATAATCACGGGATTGATGCCTGTTTCAGGCACTCCTATGGAAAATATCAAGCCCAAACCTTCTGATTTTGTAAAGGTGATAGCTAAAGCTGTTAGAATCTTCAAGGGCATTCCTGTAGTGCTGGGATGCGCTCATTCAAGCGGGAAAGAGCGAGAGGTGATTGAGAGGATAGCCCTTGAGCATGGTATAAAAGGGATCGCATCACCCACATTACGAACGATTAAACTTGCAAAGGAAAAGGGTTATGAGATTAGCTATTATGGTATATGCTGCGGGCTTGTTCCTGATGAAAACAGCAAGGTTATGATAGATATATAACATATTTCAATTAATTAATCTTTATGGTATATGTTACCAGCTTCAGATGTTTTCGATGTGGTCGTAGATATAGCCCGGGTGAAATAGAACATCTACCTATACCCAGGTGCAGGTGCGGTTCTGCTCTTGATGCTGAGTATGACTACTATTCAATAAAAAAGATGATTCTGAGAGATGACTTCATGCGGGATAAACCCACTCACTGGAAGTACTGGGCATTCATGCCTGTGAAAGACCTCTCAAGAATCGTAACCATGGGAGAGGGTGGTACGCCTTTACTTGAAAACAAAAATCTTGGAAAGGATAGGTTGCTAATAAAGTACGAAGCCTCTAACCCCACAGGTTCTTTCAAGGATAGGGGTTCATCCCTTGAGATCACCAAAGCTCTTGAGTACGAAAAGCATAGTGTGGCTCTTGCCTCAACAGGCAACATGGGCGCTTCTATAGCAGCGTATGCAGCGTTTGCAGGGCTTGAATGTAAGGTGTTTGTTCCTGAAATAACAGGTAAGGAAAAGGCTACACAGATAAAAGCCTATGGAGCCAGCATCATAGATGTTAAAGGGGATTATTCTCTTGCCATGAAACAGGCTGAGGAGTATGTTGTTAAAAGTGGGGCATTCTTAACAGGGGATTATCCATGGCGCAGTGAGGGTACCAAAACCGTGGGTTTTGAGATTGCGGATCAGCTATACTGGCATGTACCTGATCATGTCGTTGTACCCATAGGCAATGGAACCCTTATATGGAGTATATATGAAGCCTTCAGGGAACTCACCCTTGTTGGCATTACTGATAGCATTCCAAAAATAACAGGTGTGCAGGTTGAGGGATGCGCTCCTGTGGTGCATGCATGGGAAAATGGGCTTGATGATATTATACCCGTGAAAAACCCTGAAACCATAGCCACTGCCATAGCATGCGGTGATCCCATCGATGGTCTTGCAGC
>CAZCRM010000211.1:0-1832 GCA_964501085.1 uncultured Methanosarcinales archaeon
ATCCATAGTAGCCTCAATTGCCTGTGTAACCGCTTTTGCACCTGCTCTTGTGCCTTCAGGATGTCCATGGATGCCTCCACTGACAAGCAGGATACATTCGTTTCCAAGGATGCGCATCACTTCTGGAATCAAACCAGGATGAAGCCCTCCAGAAGAAACAGGAAAAACAGGTTTTATGTTTCCCCATTCCTGAGAAAGATGTTCTTTCATGCTCTCTTCTACATGCGATGCTCTCAGCATGCTGGCAAGCTGGATCACCTCATCCCTGCTGCTCACCAGCTTTCCAACTGCTGTTCCCACATGGATTTCATCCACACCGATTAATCTCATCAGCTTGGCTAAGAAATACATGCTTATGCCATGCTTAGGATTTCTGTCAAAAGCTGCATGCATTGCACGATGAGCATGTATCGCCATCCCCATATCCTCGCACTCCTCCCTGAGGGTTTGTAATGATGCACACCCACAGGTAACCACATCTATCATGACAAATCTGAAACCATGATCATGAAGCAATTTAGCTCTTTTTATCATTTCCTTTGTTTCGTTTGTGATATTAATGAGAGCGTCCTTCTCTTCCCCTGTTAGCCTCTCTGCTTTCTCTTTCATATTAGCCATTCGTTCTACTCGCTCTTCAAAACGATTGAATGAAACAGATGTAAGGTTTTCATCATCCTTTACAAGATCAAAACCACCCATCCATGTCTCAAATGCTACCTTTGCATGCTCTTCTGCACTGAGACCCATCTTGGGTTTTGGTACAGCACCTGTGACGGGTCTTTTTTTAACCTTAAGCAGTGACCTTACTCCCTGTATGCCATATTTTGGACCCTTGAAATGCTTTATATAACTTTCTGGGAAGGATACATCCACAAGTCTTAGGTTGCGTAGTGCCTTCATTCCAAAGATATTGCCTGCTATACCACTGAGCAGTTGAGGCACGTTCTTTAACTCCCAGAGTGCTAATGGATAAGCAATTTTTACATATCTATCTTTCACCTCAAAGGCACGTGCTTTTATGCTCTCAACCCTCTCAGGCAGGTACTGTAAGGTGGTCCACGTTCCTGCAGAACTTTCAGATGCTATCCTTCCAACAGCTTCTTTTTCACCAATACCATCTGCAGGCTCAAAGTAGTACAGACAAACCAAATCATCTGTAGAAGGAGTATAACTTAAATCCACAAAATCATCATACCAGTCAATTTTCTCAGCCATTCTTTTCCATTAATTGCGTCTTCGGTCTTCCAGAAGATTCATAAAATCTTCTGTATCATGTAACTTCTTAAGTTCGTTCTTTTCTAGAAGTACAGTTTTTTCAATATTCTTCCTTTTGCTTACCCCGTTCACGATCAAGAGAGACTGGGTTAGAGTGACCTCAGATATGCTGCTCATGAGATGTGCTTTTTTGACCATTGAGCTTGCGTATCCACTCACCCCTGTGAGTATTGTGGAATTTTCATTTCGATTTGAGGTAATTGATACTGCATCAAAAGGTGCCTGTGAGGTGGGTATGACATTGAAACCTATATCCTCAAGTCTGGAAAAAATGCTTAAAGATAGCTTATCTGGCTCCTGTTTTTTTCTCTCCTCGATATGAACCTCTTCAAACAGATTCACAGCCATAGTAAAGCCTCTATCCAGTATCTCCTCAAGTTTTAGGGCTACCTCCACACTTGCTGCCATTTCTCCTTCTTCATATTTGCTTATGGTTCTTCTAGAAACACCAACAAGGGATGCCAAAGCGCCAAGAGAAATATTTTTCTTGTTGCGTTCTTCTCTTAGTGCACTTCCATCGATATTAACATACAAACCCCCGTGCTCAGCATATATTA
>CAZCRM010000212.1:0-1824 GCA_964501085.1 uncultured Methanosarcinales archaeon
AGTTCTTTATCAAATCCTCCCAGAAGGTAGGCAAGCTCTGCATCCATTCCCCCGATGGAACGAAAGCCGATACTACCCAGGCTTCCCCCTATACCATCTACAATCTTCCCCTGTTTTACCGCAACTGCTGCTGTGTATCCAAAACCAAGTTCGAGAAGTATGAAAGAGGTTTCATTGTATTTTATATTATGCTTTAACGCCTGATCACGGATTCCAAGCGCTGCACAACATAGTTTATCCGCAGTCCCCATATCAATTTTATTTATTTTGCGGTAATCAGGGATAGTAGGCAGGTGTATCACACCAGGAATAAAAAATACGGGAAGGTGGCGACGTTTCATTATATGTATGGATTGTCGCATGCCAAGGATGCTTTTTTTATCCTCTTTTTTGATAAGCGACATGAGAAAAAGCTCTTGCTCTCCAATGTCTTCGATACTGGTTATCGGGATGCCAAAGCCAGAGGGACCTACTACAAGCTCTACATTTGTTTCTTCGATGATGTCAGAGATCAGCTCAGGTTTGTTTGCAAGTTCATGGGTGGAAACACACCTGTCAAGGATTACTGTATCATCTTCCAGACCACAAAGGTCAAAGCTCTTTGTCCCAGGGTCTATACCGATCACTCTGACCATGATTCAGTTACTTGAATCTATCAAAAAATTTGTTGAATGAGCTCTTGAGTTTCCATCGTATCTCTTCCAGATTCCTTGAGAACTCAATACCTGTTTTCTTGGCTGTCAGAATATAGATTATAATCGCTCCTATGACTGTTGCTATACCACCTATAAGAAATAGATTCAAGGGCTTTTTCTTTACTTGCAATAGCTTGCTCTGTCCAAGGATTTCAACAGTATAGTTGCCTGGCTCAGCCTCTTTAAGCCATGTTTTCATGCTTCCTGTGAAGTTAATCTGCTTTATCTCATTTGGAGCAAGGGCTACATCTTGCTTGTCCACAACAGTATTGTTGATGATGAGTTCAACAGGTAGCTTATCTGCCTTTGTACCAGCATTGGTGATGTTTGCCTTTACCACGAACTCTTGATTTAAGAAAACCACAGTGGGGGTGATGTTGATATCCAATGCTTTATACTCTGAGAAGGGCATTCTGATGCTGATTTCCTTGATTACACTGATATAGCCCTGCTTTGAAGCACCCAGATTGTGGCTACCACTGATATTAAATGTGTAGTTCAAGCTACCATTACTATCTGTTTTGCCGATAGGCATACCATCGAGAGTAACATTTGCACCTTCAATTGGTTTTCCACCAGCTACTACCCTTATTGTGACAGGAACTCCCTGGTCAATTATTGCTGGAGTTTCGATGCTCAGTCTGGTTTCAACGTATTCTTCCACATTAATGGTTTTAACCGCCTTTTCATACCCAAGCTTGGTTGCTGTGATGTTGTGCTCACCACTTTGAGTTAGAAGGTATTCAATCTTGCCAGAGCTGTTGGTGTTTCCGATAACATTATCATCAAAGCGTACCTCAGCACCCTCTACTGGAGCACCGCTTCCAGAGGTTACTGATATAGTTATGGTATCTCTAACCATTGGATTTTCAGGCACCTGAATTACTAACTGGTTTGCCGGAACAGTGCCATTCACCATTATGAACGGATAGAACCTTACCTTATCAGCATCTGCAACCCTGAACCTGATATTACCCATGACATCAACTGTGCTTGCTCTGGAGAGGCTGAGAGAGTCTGAGTTCTTCATCTCTATCTCTGTGTCAGATACCTTGGAAACCTCCATTATACCATATTGTTTGCCCTGTTCAATCGAGGTGTAGCTCTCTGAAATCTGGAATATTCCTTT
>CAZCRM010000213.1:0-1823 GCA_964501085.1 uncultured Methanosarcinales archaeon
ACAAATGAAAGAATCCATTAAAAATTTTAATATGCTTTATGATTTTAATTTTTATCATGCCTGAAAAAGTTACAGACTGAAAGCGTAGCTTTAACGTTATTATCATTGCAACGCAGTATATATTCCATAAAGAAGACATGATGTCGTGATTGCTTTACATTATGGGTTAAATTCGCAGAATTGCTCTTTGACTCAGGATGAGGTGTTATCTCAGGAGTTGGAGTTACAACTATAGCTGGTGATGGTGTTGGTGATGGTGCTGGCGGACTCTTCATATGTCGAGGGGTTGGAGCAGGTGCTCGTATCCTTATTTCAACTTCCTGACTGTTTATGCTTAATTTTTTGCCTTTGTTACCAAGCTCAAAGTACTCAGCAGTTGCAGGAGGCAGTCTTACAGGCTTTGATATTCTAATGGTATAGCTGAAGCTCACCTTCTTGTTTGCCTCAAGAAAAGTCTCATACTCGGTATTACCATTAATAACATTAACACCATAGGGTAAGGAATCTCTTATTATAACTCTTGTTGGAGTACTTCCGATATTTTCTGCTGTTACCGTAACAGTTACTTTACCTCCTGGATTTACCATGGTAACGTCTGTATGCTTTGTGAGAACTATTTTGGGTCCATAGACTATGATCTCAGGTTGATTGGACTGTATACTATAAAACTCACTGTTTATTCTGAATTCTGCAGTTGCTGAAGGTAGTATGATTCCATTCCTGTTAGGTTGTACTGGCTTTATCAGATATCTCTCTTCCCATTCCCCATTTGCAGGAATATCCACCACCCAGTGCAGAGAACGATTTCCCAGAAGTTTGAAACTTTTTGGTATATGATCCCTGATGCTCACATTTTTGAGATCGTATATCCCGTTATTTTTTACATAGAGTGAGACAAGGGCATAGTCCTTCAAGTATATCTTTCTAGTCACACTTTTCCTTATAGACAGGCTTTTCTGGGGTTCTGGTGCTACCAGAACACTCACTGAAACGTTGGTAGAATAAAGGGTATGTTTAATATCATATCCTGTTGCATTTGCAAATATCTCAAACCTCTTCTGCTCTCTAAGTAGAGGTAATGAAAAGGTTATGGTTTCGGTAATACTCTCTCCTGTTTTTATTTCTTCATAATGATATCTCAAACTTCCTTTCTTCAATGAAAGACCTGTATTTATCTCCATATCGATGTCATAGGCATTAGCTGAGCCTTTATTTTCCAGTTTCACTGTTGCAACAATGTCTTGGGCAGAGGATGAGAGGTATTTATCCTTATCAGTATCTAAAGATATCTCAAGCTTCGGAATGCCTCTTGGAGTCATTTCCACTACCACCCATGGATCATAACTCTCATAAAGCCATTCTTTGGCATTACTCGTGGGAAGTTCTTTTACCGTGATTCTCATTTCATTGTCAGGAGTGATGTAGGATTCTGCTGTTCCAAGTATAACAGTGCCAATAAACACACCATCCTTTGAGATGTTGAGTCCTGCGTATGGATTCACTGGCTCTGCAGGTACCTCTTTATACTTATCTGATTCCACAGGAGGAGGAAAAACTACAGCTTTAACCTCATACCCCTTATATGTCAGGGATTCACCCCGATGAAGCTTAGCTGATACTCCCTCTGCCCACTGCAGATTAGCCTCTTCAGAAACTGCTACATATCCTAAAAAAAGCAGGAGTGCTATGCTTATTAGAAGTTTTTTGGCTGATATATACTCCTCCATTACACCTACCTTTGTATGTGAACTACCCCCAGCTTTCGCAGGGAGCTTCCTGCTTCAACCATCAGCACTTACCTCTGGCGGCGCTCTCAGCCTTCC
>CAZCRM010000214.1:0-1810 GCA_964501085.1 uncultured Methanosarcinales archaeon
AATTCAGAAGCTCCAGAAGAAGGAAACCCTGTCAGAACATATACTGCTTCCTGTTTGTAAATCACAAGATATTCCAATCGACCTGAAGCCGTTAATATCGGCATTGTTTTGAGCTTTATGATAGAACCATATTTACCTCTTCCCACCACCAACTCATTAGCAAAAGCACCTGTTGAGGTAATATCTCCCACATTTGAATATTTGATTAAATCAGGGTCATTCCCCACAGCACCAAACCATAAAGAATCAAGAAAATTTGCAACGGTCTTGGCCCCTGAGGCCATTGTGGAAAGATTTGTCCCCACCCATGCTCCTGTCCCTGTGTCGTAATAAACCCTCCAAGGTGTACTTGCAGGGTTTTGAGGAGTTAAGACAAGTCCAGGAGCTGAAGCATCAGGTGAAAAATCAGCGTCAAAGTAAGGCTGAACGGTTGAAGGATAATCCGAAGCTTTCGTTTTATCAATAGTAGTTTTATCATCCTGCAATACCCATACATTTGAAGTAGAAGAAGAATTTTGTCCAACTATACATAAACCTTTATAAAGTCCACTGCTTGTTACCTGACGAATAGGAAAAACACGATAAATTGTATAACCTGTTATAGAAACAGCCGCATCATAAAACTTATCAGCCAATTGATAATTTGTAGGGTATCCTGAATTAGGTCTTGAATCTTTTATTTCATAGCCAAGGACCCATAAAAAATCATTCTCATTGGCAACTTCAAAAGGCTTATTTGTCATGGTTGGCTGAAGTGCCACAAGGATAATATCTTTTTTATGAGGTATCCGTAGCACTTCAGCCATTGTTTGCTAACCTCCCCTCATGAATTAAACCTCTCATCAAGCTTGATTGTAAAATCCATGCGTGCGTTTACAACAGGTGAATCTTCAAATTCAGCCAGAAGCCCATGAAACATCTGAAGGTATTGTCCAGCTCTATCGTCATTATCCCATTCAAGGCATTTTGCTATCAACCCATGAACCAGAGCATTTGTGATGGGGGGGAGATAGCTCTCATCCACTGTGTGATAACCAACTGCAAGTGTGTATGATTTATCAGCTTTCGGATAAAGATAAAGCACATCATAAGGTGATTCTTCCTGTCTGTAAATCGTGTAATACCGTGGCTGTCCTGTCACGGAGGCTGTCTGGCCACCTGCCACATACCAATCAACCACATTAGGGTTATGGTGGAGTTGTTTTTTATTCCCATCGCTGTCTATCAAATAAACGCCTTTTTCAAAAACAAAGTCTTCTGGAAGGTTAATTGTATATTCATCCGCCGAAATAGATTGTGTGGAAGATTTAATTCCAAACGCATGAGGGAATCTCGTGTAAATGTATTCAAGGAGCTGGTAATACCATGTGTTAGCCTTTTTTTCAAGGTGAGGTGTCCCTGCAACCTCTAAAGCGTCTTTAATCAGGCTGTCACGGTCTATTATCAATCCGTCCCTCCAACTTTAATATTTTCAATATCGCCAATCTCCGTCTCACAGGTGGCAAGTTCCTCATCTTCCTGTTCCTCAAGAGAGCGTAAGTATTCAGCTCTCTTCTGTGCCACCCGTCCACACATCTGGAGAAATTCAAATATCTCTTCTTCCGTAAGGTTCTTGCCCGACATAACAACCTTGAACTGCTCCCCATGCTCCGTATCCACCTTGACATACTCAATTGCACCTTTTCTTCCCATGCTTACCTCCACTTAAAATTTTTAGATTTGCCTCTCTAATTAGATAATCTTTCAATCCCTCAACCATTCTTTCTCTTAATTCCTTCCGTTTTAGAACCTCAATATTATTTTCCCTTAC
>CAZCRM010000215.1:0-1799 GCA_964501085.1 uncultured Methanosarcinales archaeon
AGTTGGCATCTCCTACTCACCTCAAGCCCCGTCCGTCAGGGAGGGGTAGTTGACCAATCGTTCTACCTTCTTTCTTCTCGTTGTTATTTTTAGATGAACAGGCGTCCTACCTCTGAGCAATGAATACTGATTTCTTCTCTCTGCAAAACAGAACGCACATATCCTCTGCTCTTTTGACTTACTGCTGTACAGTGTTCTTCCACACATCACACACTTTACAATCCTACCTCCATAAAACAACCCCATCTTTATCCCCCAGTGTATCGTATCAGGTACGTTGATTTCCCTCTTTCACTCTTAACCATTTCTCTCTTTATCAATCCCATACCCTCAAGCTTCCTGAAATAATGCGGATTCCTTCTATACTTTGCTGGCAGGTTCTTCTGTAACACCTCACCTTTTTCCTTAATAATATTCAGCAATCTTGATATACTCACACCCATATAACCATTACCTCTGAGATACTTAGGAATCTCCGTTATATTTGTTCTTCTTCCGCCATGTTTAATTTTCCTGTAACAAAACGCACACACCATCTGTTCCATTGACTCATTACTGTACAGCGTCCTACCACAGTACTTACACTTCTTATTATTTCTCCTCTTCACCAATAACAACCTCCATCAGCTTTGATAACTTCCTGTTTATCTCATGTATCTCATCTTTTATATCATGCAGTGTATACTGCATTACCTTTATATTTTCTGTGTTGGTATGTGTTTTCGTAACCAATACCTCAATCCTGTTAATTTTTTCCCTGATACTCATCCTATCACCTCACAAACGGATAGTACCTCCTCACAATTTTTTTCTCCTCCTCACTTATCTCCATTCCTGCTTTCCACCTTTTAAACAGCATTCTTGCCTTGTTCCTTCGGAAGATGCTACGCATTTTTCTTTTTGCTCTTTCTGATGAGCTTTCCATACATATCCCTTGCATCTTCAACCTCCTCTTCAGTGATTTTTACGCCTTTACTCCTGTGATTTCTCACTACTCTCTCAAACGTCTCTATCTCTGTTTCATTTGTTTTTGCCATCGACTTTGCTAAGCTTACCAATCTCTTAAGTTCTCTCTCAACCTCTTTTTTATTTAGCCCATGCATAGCACAACACCTTCTATACAGTGCATAATCAATATCCATAGAAAGAGCATAACTCGGCCTTATCACTACACATCTTACATTCATCACCTCATCATCAGAATATCTATCACTGTACCATAAATCATTCATATACTGCTTTTCAGCCACCTTCTGCAATATTCTCTTAGCTTTTCTCTCGTTATATTTCTTTAACAGCTTTTCATAAAGCTCTTTACCTTTGACTGTTTTCTTGCTATTGATTTTCTTAGGCTCTGGGCATCTTTCATCATTACCTGAAAGTTCTCTTATCCTGATAAGCAAATCATAGAGCCTGCTTGCTTCTTTTGACTTACCTTCGATAACATACACTGCATACTTACCATAAATCTCATTATATCTGAGAACCAGCTCATCAATAATTCTCTTTTTATCAAACAGCTTATCTATCAGATTTTTTTCGACAAATCTTTCCCTGAAACTCAAAAACTCATCACTTTCTACTACTATCTTCAGTCTCCCCACACAGTACATGAACAAAAACAGCACAAGAGACGACTTGGTAATACGTAATCTATCAGCCAGCTCATCACAGAGAACCCACACATCATTACTTATATGAAAAACTTTTTTTGAATCACTCACCTCCAGTAATGCTGATGAATCGTTCAGCGGCCTTCTCAACCCCAGTACACTATCAACCTCATCAACAACATCAAG
>CAZCRM010000216.1:0-1793 GCA_964501085.1 uncultured Methanosarcinales archaeon
GTAAGTGCTGATGGTTGAAGCAGGAAGCTCCTTGCGTAAGCGAGGGGTAGTTCACTGAGGAAGAATATATTGCAACTATACCCTCTCAGAAAAAAAAGGTAGAATACAAGGTTATGGTGATAGATAATATAGGGAATTATGCCATCTCATAGTTTCTCCTACAACCCCTCTATATACTTTTCAGCAGAAACAGCAGCTATCGCACCATCTCCTACCGCTGTGGCTATCTGACGCAAAGGTGTGACTCTGCAATCCCCTGCAGCAAAAATACCTTTTATAGAGGTTTCCATCCTCTCATTTACCTTGATAAACCCTCTCTCATCCTTCTCAACATCAACAAAGCTTGTGTTTGGACTCAAACCAATGTAGATGAAGACTCCATCGGTTCTTATTTCTGAAATCTCACCTGTTTTTACATTCCTGACAATAACCTTCTCAACCACCTTGTTTCCAGCAATTTCCTCTACCACAGAATCCCAGACAAAGTTGATCTTTGGATTTGCAAAGGCTCTTTTCTGATTGATCTTCTCAGCTCTTAGCCTGTCTCTTCTATGAATCACATACACCTTCTTCACCATCTTTGTCAGAAAGATTGCCTCGGTTATTGCAGAATCTCCTCCTCCCACAACCACAACCTCTTTATCCCTGAAGAAAAATCCATCGCATGTGGCACAGTATGAAACTCCTCTTCCCCTGAATTCCTGCTCACCTTTAACATTTAGCTTCTTTGGAGTGGTGCCTGATGCTATTATTACCGCTTTTGTTGTGATTTCTCCTTCATTTGTTCTAACAAGCTTTGTCTTTCCTTTATCTTCTACCTTGGTAGCTTCAACCATGCTTTTTATCTCAAGCTCGAACTTGTGTGCATGCTCCTCAAACTTGGCTGAGAGTTCTCCTCCAGAGATTTTAGGAAAGCCAGGGTAATTCTCAATGAGGTCACTGAGGATTATCTGCCCCCCTATACCCTGCTTTTCTATAAGTACAGTGTTGAGCATGGCACGCTTGGCGTATATCCCTGCGGTGAGACCAGCAGGACCGCCTCCGATTATTACCAAATCATACTGCATTTTTATCCCTCTGATGCAAGATAGTAAATAGACCTAATAGTCTTTTCTTTCCAGTGTGTTTTGGAGTTCAGAAGTTATATATTATAACCATTATGGAAACAATCCGAGCGCAACGAGGCGCCTTAAAATGAAAAAATTAAAAATAGTAAAGTTGAGTTAACACATGAGAAAAACGAGCGCATTAGTTTTATTCTGATAAAATCAGTATATGTGCTTTTGATGTCATTTTCAGTAACCTAAACCTAATTCAAAGTTTTTTCATCTTTTTAATGCGCTTTCGCTTCAGGCAGATTTAAGCCCTTACCGAAACCTTTATAGTTGAGTAATATATAGTATAGTATGTAAGTAAAACTTACATATGAAAAAAAAGGTGAATAAAATGAAGAAAATAATTGCATTTGGAATAGTCCTTGCTGTGCTTGGAGCAGGTTATGCAGCAGCCATGCCTGTATATGGCTTCTGGAACGGCATGATGGGCAGTGGCATGATGGGTAATGGTATGATGGACAGCTATGGATGGAACGGCATGATGGGTAATGGTATGATGGACAGCTATGGATGGAATGGCATGATGGGAATGGGCTGTGGAATTGCCTATGCACCCTCTGGCTATAAGAACATATCCATTCAGGAAGCTAAGCAAAGAGTAGAGCAGTATCTTGCAGGTAATTCTGATCTTGAGCTCTCAGAAATCATGGAATTTGATAATCACTTCTATGCAGAGGT
>CAZCRM010000217.1:0-1750 GCA_964501085.1 uncultured Methanosarcinales archaeon
GTCTCACAAACCTGTCCTCGAACATATCTGCAAACTCAAGGAACTTCTTATCTCTATCTGAAAGAGCATCCTTACCAACTATAGCTACAAGCCCTCTCAGGTCAACACCCTCAGCATAGGCTGCATATAATTGATCAGAAACCGCTTTATGATCCTCTCTGGTTTTCCCAGCCCCTATACCAGAGTTCATCAACCTTGAAAGAGAAGGAAGCACATTGATAGGTGGATATATGCCCTTCCTGTGAAGCTCTCTTGATATCACAATCTGTCCTTCTGTAATATATCCACTGAGGTCAGGGATAGGATGAGTAATATCATCACCTGGCATGGACAATATCGGGAACTGGGTCACCGAACCTTTCCTTCCTTTAACAACACCTGCACGTTCGTATAGTGATGCCAAGTCTGTGTACATATACCCAGGATAGCCTCTTCTTCCTGGAACTTCCTCTCTCGCAGCACCCATCTGGCGCAGAGCTTCACAGTAATTGGTAATATCGGTGAGAATCACCAGAACATGCATATCATGCTCATATGCAAGGTATTCTGCTGCAGTGAGAGCAAGTCTTGGAGTTATTAAGCGTTCTACAGCAGGGTCATCTGCCAGATTGAGAAACACCACTGCCCTTTCAAGAGCACCTGTGCGCTCAAAATCCCGCATAAAGTACTGGGCTTCCTCATTTGTAATGCCCATGGCTGCGAATACAACCGCAAACTCTTCCTCAGCTCCCCTCACCTTTGCCTGCCTTGCTATTTGAAGAGCAATTTCATTATGAGGAAGCCCTGAACCAGAGAATATGGGAAGCTTTTGCCCTCTAACAAGGGTGTTCATTCCATCTATGGTCGAGATTCCTGTCTGGATGAAGTCCTGAGGAGGAAGACGAGCATAAGGGTTGATGGCAGCACCTGTGATTTCCAGCCTATCCTCTGGTATTATGCGTGGGCCACCATCAAGAGGTTCTCCAGAGCCTGAGAGAATTCTACCCAATAAGTCCATAGATACAGGGAGTTTGATGGTCTCGCCAGTAAATCTTACCCCACACTCCTTGTTAAGCCCTCCTGTACCCTCAAACACCTGTATAACCACAACATCCTTTGAAGTATCCAGCACCTGTCCTCTTTTTGTTGATCCATCAGGAAGGGTGATATTCACCAACTCACTATACCCCACGGGTTCTGTCTTCTCCACAAAAATAAGAGGACCTGAGATTTCTCTAATTGTTTTGTATTCCTTGGTCATGTCATACCCTCCTCAGATTATCAAACTCCTCTTCCATACTCCTTGTAATCTCCTTAAGAGCTTTGTCAAATTCCTTCTCGAACTTCACTTTTGCAAGCTCATCCTTGGATTTCAGTTTCAGAATATCTTCCACTGGTACGCCGTTTTCAAGTGCATTTTGAGCCTTATCACCCCATTGCATTATAGCCTTGAGCAGTTTGTACTGCTTATCCATGGGGCAATAGGTATCCACCTCATGGTATGCATTCTGCTGAAGGAAATATTCTCTGACCATTCTTGCGATTTCAAGGATAAGCCTCTGGTCTTCGGGTAAAGCATCAGAACCTACGAGCTGGACAATCTCCTGAAGTTCAGCTTCCTTCTGGAGTAATTCCATCGCTTCCTCTCGAATCTTCATCCAGTCTGAGGAAACATTTTCGTTGTACCATTCCTCAAGGGTTTTGGTATATAATGAGTAGCTGTTAAGCCAGTTTATGGCAGGGAAATGTCTGCGCTGTGCAAGCTTGGCAT
>CAZCRM010000218.1:0-1707 GCA_964501085.1 uncultured Methanosarcinales archaeon
AGAAGGCTTAGCTCATATAATACTACAAAAGGGATTGTGACCATTATCTGACTGAAAAATGTCGGGTCAGGAGTAATCACGCCAGCAACAATCAGCAGGATGATATATGCATGTCTTCTGTAGCTTGAAAGCGTCTGCCTGCTTGTGAAACCAAGGTGGACCAGAAGCGTCAGAACCACAGGTAACTCAAAGGCTATGCCAATAACAATGGTTGTGGATATAACAAAATATATAAAAGAATATATTGAAAAAGTAGGGGTTATTCCCATGCTGAGCGCGTCTTTATAAAGAAAGCGTAGGAAAAATGGGAGCATATAATAGTATGAATAAAAACTACCGAATAAAAAAAGTAATATAGCAGCTATTATATAACCCACCATTGGCTTTTTCAGAGAGCGTAGGTTTACCTTTAATTTCATACCTCTGAGGGCATAATAAATAATAAGAGGTAACGTGATGATAACCCCTACAATAAGAGAGAGCTTGAGCTTGAGAATCAGTACCTCCATGGGAGAAAGATAAACAATATTGGGTTTATAGGTCTGAGATATGTTTAACAACTTATTTGAGATTTCAATTAAGTTGTGCGCTATGGCAGGATTTTCCTCTGATAGTTTTTGTGAGATCAAGGAAAGATTGCGGGAAATCTCAACCAGTTCAGAGGTATCATCAATATTCAGTCTCCAGAACATATCTGACTGTATCTTTATTATTATCTTTCCCATAAATGAAAAAGAGAGTATCACAGCAACAACGAATACTCCTGCTATATAGTACAGCTTTTTTCTAAGTTCAAGAAGTATTAACGAAAACTCTTGCAGAGGCATCTTAATTTTAGGTTCCTATCTGAAGAGGTTGGGTTATCTTTTTCAGTGTGGCAATAGCAGAGAGTGCTGCAAGAAAACTTGTTCTGGGATTATTCGGGCACGGAACATTCTCAACCCTGCATGTGAATCTTCCAAACTCACCTTCAACCAAGATTTCATGTATATTTCTTGAGATATTAGGGTCGATGAACACTCTAACCTTTGTTTCTTTTACACCAATACCTGCAAGGCTCAGCGAAACAGCGACATTGACATTTGCTGGAAATTCTTTAATGGCATCCTCTGCACTTCCTTCGAAGAGCAGGGTTCTTTCATTAAATGAATTGATATCAATGTTATTTTTTATAATATATGGGGCTCCTTTCAATCCTTCAGGACTTTTGATGGTGTTGAGGATTACCTTATCTATATGAATTATGGATGCTGATTTCAGCCCATCAAGACCTGTGATGGCTCCTGATGGTATATATATTCTGGAGTGATGAGTAATAGCAGAGTTTATGAGCTTTCTCATCAGGCTGTGGTCGGTAAAAGCACCCACACTTAAAACCATAAGCTGTTTTCCGCTTTCCAGTACCTTGATTCCAAACTCTCGAACCGCTGAGGCTGAGGCACATTCAACAACAATATCAGCTTTGGCTATCAATTCATTGGGAGAAACAATCTCAGGTTTCTTGTTAAGCATTGCAAGTAAATTCTCGCAACGCTCTTTGTTTCTGTCATATATGGCAACAAGCTCCCCATCTACCAATTTTTTATCTATTGCCCTACAGATTTCAGTACCTATAGCACCGCATCCGATTACTCCAATCTTAAGCATGTTACTATACTCGACAGCATTATATAAGTAACTGAGGATAACATGGAGTTATGCTGTTAA
>CAZCRM010000219.1:0-1660 GCA_964501085.1 uncultured Methanosarcinales archaeon
CAAGAAATCTTCTCAGGCATTTTGGCAGTGTAGAAAAGGTTATGACAGCATCAAAAGAAGAACTAATGAAGGTAGAGCATGTGGGAGAGAAGACGGCAGAAAGAATAAAGGAGGTTGTGAGTAGCAGGTATAAAGGATAAGCAAAGTTTTTTTGCAATCTTTTATCAAGGAGTAACGAAAGCCTTGAATAGAAAGACTGAAATGATATGAAATCAAGCCGAGTTGTTTGGTGATAAGACGTGAAGGTACTTGTAAGCGACCCCATATCAGAGAAGGGTATTGAAATACTGAAGAAAGAAGTAGAGGTTGATGTAATTACAGGTCTTGAAACTTCAGAGCTTATTAAACTTATCAAGGATTATGATGCTCTGATAGTACGTAGCCAGACAAAAGTGACAAAGCAAGTAATTGATGCTGGTAAGAAACTGAAGATTATAGGACGTGCAGGGGTTGGTGTGGACAATATAGATGTGAATGCTGCCACTGAGCGTGGGATAATCGTGGTGAATGCTCCGGAGGGTAATACAATCTCTGCTGCTGAACACACAATAGCCATGCTCATGGCAATGTCAAGAAATATACCTCAAGCTAATGCCTCCCTCAAAAACAAACAGTGGGATAGAAAAAGATTCATGGGGGTTGAGGTAAGGGATAAGGTGCTTGGAATTATCGGGCTTGGAAGAATAGGTTCAGAGGTTGCAAAACGAGCTATCGCAATGGAGATGAAGGTGATTGCCTACGACCCTTTCATCTCGCAGGAGAGAGCCAGCGAGCTTGGTGTAGAGCTTACCACAATGCAGGAGGTCATTAAACGTTCAGACTACATCACCGTGCATACCCCACTTACCAAGGAAACCACCAACCTTATTGGCGAGAAGGAGTTTGCTTCTATGAAAAAAGGGGTGAGAATTATTAACTGTGCCAGAGGTGGTATAATAGATGAGGACGCTCTTGCTAAAGCGATAGAAGAAGGCATCGTGAGCGGAGCAGCTCTGGATGTTTTTGTTAACGAACCTCCTTTTGACAGCCCTCTACTTGAATTTGATAATGTAATCGTGACCCCTCATCTGGGTGCATCCACAGAGGAAGCCCAGATTAACGTAGCCATTTCAGTGGCTGAGCAGGTGATTAACGCTCTTAAAGGTCTTCCTGTGAAGAATGCCATTAACATGCCATACGTAAAACCAGAAATGATGCAGATTCTTGAACCCTATCTTCCACTCGCTGAGAAGATGGGTAAGCTCTGCACACAGCTTATGGGTATAAACTTTGAGAGGATTGAGATTGTGTACAGTGGGGAGATTGCAGACAAGGATGTAACTCCTATTACCCATGCGGTACTCAAGGGCTTGCTTGAGCCCATTCTTGGAGCAGGTGTGAACTATGTAAATGCACCTCTTATTACAAAGGAGAGAAAGATAAAGGTAACCGAGAGTAAATCCAAGACCTCTGAGGTGTATGCAAGCCAGTTATCCATAAAGTTGAGCAAGAAGGGTGAGGAGAAGCTGGTGAGTGGTACAATCATGGGGAAAGAGCCCCGCATCGTAAGAATAGATGAATACTGTATCGATGTAGTGCCCTCTGGTTATATGATAATAGCAAAACATGAGGATCGTCCCAATATAATTGGGCCATGCTGTGTGGTGCTTGGAAGAAATGG
>CAZCRM010000220.1:0-1657 GCA_964501085.1 uncultured Methanosarcinales archaeon
GAACGTCCCTTCGAGGGACAAGCCCCGTCCGTCAGGGCGGGGTAGTTGACGTTCATACATAGCCATGGCTCATATAATCCAGCTCTTTCTTAACTTCTGAGAGGAAAACTCTATAAACATGCATGGAGAAATCAATCCACTCCTTGAAATCAGAATTCAGTTTTTTCCCAAACTCTTCCTCTTTCTCTGTCCTGCTTGCCTCACCAAGATGTCTTAGATTTTCCAGATTTTTTTCAAGATACCAGTAGAGTGCAGCTTCAGCAAAGGGTTTTGGAATTAAGGGTGAAAACGAGGAAATCTTTAGCATGATCTGATTTTCTCTTTCAAGCTCTTCCTGAGTAATACCTGTCTTCTTAATCGCCTCTCTCAGGGTATCAATACTGATTTTTCGTTTTTCTTCAGGGGTGAACTTTCTCAGCTTTTGCCTCATCGTCTCCTCATAAGCCTTTTTCTGCAATAACTCATGTTCAACAGTATATCTAATCATGATTTCAGTGGCTTCTTTGAGATAGGTTTTATTAAAGGTTAATATGGAGTACCATAACCCAAGATAATATCTCCTGCTCAGAGCAACAGCATAATCAAAAACACTTGGTAATGGAGAAAAAATGCTCTGAGAAAACACCACCGCATCTGTTGAGAGTAGCAGGATATTTTTAGGAACAAGCTCTTTTACTGCCTCAAGCCCATCCCTTCCGTACAAAGACGTTGGGTCTCTGAGGTATTGTTCATTCAATGAGATTATTCTCTTCACCTCATCCTGCTTCAGCTGGTTCAATCCAAAGGCGATATCCTTGGCTGCAGATTTTATCCACATGAGGTATTCTTCTTTAAATTTTTCCTTAGCGTTCATTATGTAATACATCACAGCAGGATAATAAATAGTTTGGGTTATAAGTGATGAAACCTTGTACGGGATTTCCTTACCTCATGCTCCTCTTTAAGTTTTGCTTCTGTTTTTTTGAATAGTTCTTTAATTCTATCTTCATCACATAAAGGGTCATCTTCAGCACATTCCCCACTTTCCCTGCATTTCTTTGCCAGTTCAAGAGTACGAGCTTCAAGTTTGGGAAGGGTCTCCTCTATTGTTTTTTTAATCCATTTATCATCCTTAGACAGCACCCCAACAAACATGGAAGGTATAATATGGTTTTCTATGGATTCGATTCTTTTCCTTATACCAAGGGTTACCATCTATACAAGGTTGGTGTGTTGAAATAAAAGGTTATCGATAACCTTGACGAAATTTTCGGGAAAAAAGCCGAAAGCTTATATATTTTCTTGTCATGTTGTTTTGTATGTGAAGAGACTCAGGCATCTGATACCTCTGCCCAGAAAGCTGAGAGCTTCTGAGCAAGTGTCAAAATTATACTAAAAAGGGCCCGTGGTCTAGCTGGTTATGACGTCGCCCTGACATGGCGGAGGTCCGGAGTTCGAATCTCCGCGGGCCCATGATTTATGATGGAGCGATTATTGTTTTATACAGAGTTACCCTATGCAGAAGCGCATTTGGAAACCCTGCTACTATTGAACCTTTTGTGAGCTTGCCCCCTGAACCCCATGAATATTCCTAGAAGTAGATGAGGAGGGTTATTGATAGTTTTATAGTATTCTGCATAACAATCCATAAATACCCTTGTTGTAAAAGGTATACATC
>CAZCRM010000221.1:0-1637 GCA_964501085.1 uncultured Methanosarcinales archaeon
ATTCGTCTCTGAGATAAAAGTGTTGACAACATCTTCAGTTGTCTCACCTTTTTTTACAATTGATTGCCAAACGTATTCTCCTGTTTGTCATGACGAAAAGTTCCGACGAAATAATTTCAGGATACTACATTGCGGAGTTAAGGTTAGAAAACTATTAATCATCTCTCGCTGTTCAACATGCTATGAAAAAAGTGGTACTTGCCTATTCTGGTGGACTCGATACCTCTGTGTGCGTACCCCTGTTGAAAGAACATTATGGTTTTGACTACGTCATTACAGTCGTTGTGGACGTGGGACAGCCTGAAAATGATATTCAGGAAGCTGAAGCAAAAGCAAAGATAATAAGTAACAAACACTACACCATCGACGCCAAAGATGAATTCGTAAGAGACTATATCTTTCCCCTTATCAAGGCAAATGGTAGTTATGAGAATTATGTTCTTGGTACAGCTATAGCCCGTCCTCTGATAGCGAAAAAGGTTATTGAAATAGCAAGAAAGGAAAATGCACAGAGTGTGGCTCATGGTTGCACAGGCAAGGGCAATGATCAGCTAAGGTTTGAGGCTGTGTTCAGATGCACAGATCTTGAGGTTATAGCGCCTATGAGGGATATGAACCTCACAAGAGAGTGGGAGATAGAGTATGCGAAGAAGCACGGGATACCTGTACCAGCCACAGAATCAAGGCCATGGAGCATAGATGAGAATATCTGGAGCAGGAGTATTGAAGGAGGTCAGCTTGAAGACCCTAATTTCATACCTCCTGAAGAGATATTCAAGTGGACAGTGGCACCTGAGAAAGCACCTGAGGCTGAGATTATTGATATTGAATTTGAAGAAGGTATTCCTGTATCGCTGAATAATGAGAGAATGGATGGGGTTACCTTGATTCAGGAGCTTAACAGGATAGGTGGGTCTCATGGAGTTGGAAGAACAGATATGATGGAAGATAGGGTGCTTGGTTTAAAGGTAAGGGAAAATTATGAGCATCCTGCAGCAACCATACTATTAACAGCTCATAAAGATTTGGAAACCCTTGTACTCACAAGGGATGAGCTTCGCTTTAAAGGCATGGTTGATGAAACATGGGGCGAGCTTGTGTATAAGGGTTTAGTAAATGAACCATTATTTCATGATTTGAATGCCTTTATCGATAGCACTCAGAAGCGGGTTACTGGAAAGGTGAAGGTGAAACTGTATAAAGGTAACGTAAGGGTGGTAGCAAGAGAATCGCCTTTTGCTTTATACTCTCCTGAGCTTTCATCCTTTGACAGCAGAGCAATAAACCAGAAGGATGCTGAAGGTGTCTGCAAGTATCATGGGTTGCAGGCACGCATGTTCTGGAGTTGCTTAGAGCAAAAGTCATATAGTTTCAATAATTCAGGAAAGCATGAAAAGCCTTGAGATATCTGCAGACTCTACAAGTAATAAAGAAAAACAGGGTGTTGAGAGTTGTTCCAGAAACACAATATAAAGGTATACCTTTCATTGTATCTCCAATTCAGAATGAGGATGGAGAATGCCGCTATAGGTATAATGGATATGTATGGTGTAATAGGCAGAACTCTTCAGTATCTATCCAGAGGTTACCCATTAGACAGAAGTATATTTCAGGAGAATCTATGGAGATAAACTTCC
>CAZCRM010000222.1:0-1578 GCA_964501085.1 uncultured Methanosarcinales archaeon
CCAGCAAAAGGACTGGGGTACTTGTTAGGTGCATAAAAAAGTTAAGGAATAAAAAATATCATTGATGTCCTTATATGAAAATAATATTCACATCTCATGCGAAATTTAAATTGAATTTATTAAAAGAACATTGTTTTACTTTCACTGAGGATGAGGTAAAGGAGGTTATTGAACGTCCAGATTTTGTTAAAAAGGCAAAATATAATAGATTAGCGGCATATAAAAGCTTGGATGATAGGCTTACCCCTAAGTAATATGAAAAGAATAATACTATTACTGTTGTAACAATCATGGTTGTGAAGAGGAATAGATATGACATATAAAGTGAGATATGATAAAGATGTGGACATAGCCATGTGGTGGTATGGAAAGTATGCGGGTCAAGATTGATGAAAAAAATATGGGAAATTTAATTGAGCTTGCTGAGGCTCTTCACTCCTCCAGGTCAGAGATTGTAAGGAGGGTGATTGAGGAGGGTATCAAAGAACTACGCATGAAAATTGCTATGGAAAAATATATTGATGATGAGTTTTCTTTATGCAGGGCAGCGGAGTTTTCTGGAGTTTCGATACAGCAGATGGCAAGATACCTTGCCCAGAGAGGTATTCTCTTTTTTAAGCAAAGCATAGAAGAAGCTGAAAGGGATGTGAAAGAGGCTGAAAGCTGGCTTCGAAATGCGCATATTAGTTGACTCATCCACCCTCATCGCTCTGGCGAAGATAGGCGAGCTGGACATACTTGAGAGAATCTTCAAAGAGGTGTTCATTACCACGGCGATTAAACAGGAGATTCTCAGAGCAGAATACCCTGAGACAGAGGTCTTCAAGGAAGCGATTAATAAGTGGATTCGAGTAATAAATTATGAAGGAAATGCAGTTGAGTTTAGAAAATACGGACTGGATGCAGGAGAAGCAAGCCTATTTCTTGCAGCAGAGCCAGAGGATCGGCTTGTGCTTGATGAAGCAAATGCGAGGAGATTTGCAGAGACAAAAGGGTTAAAATTCACAGGTTTAATAGGGTTGCTTGTTGCAGCAGTAAAAACCAAAAAATTAACAAAAGAAAAAGCATTAGAAACACTTAACAAGCTGGCAAAAGGTGATTTCAGGATAAGTACAGACATTTACATATGGGCACGTGAGGAAATAGAACAATATTAACAATTTTCCAAATCCTATTATTAGCTCCTCCTTTTTGAAGACCCGGCACTTTAACCACACCTATGATTAGACCCTCTGAAAAGGACACAACACCCTGAAAACCATTATATACTCATGATAACAATCACACAGAGAGGAGGCACAAAAAATATCAAAACTCTGAAGACTGGAGAGGCTGGCAAGGCTGTAGGAATGAAGCAGGCAAGAGGTGAGATTATAGCTCTTATTGATTCAGATAACATTCTCCCTTCGAGAGACTGGCTTTCATTTATGGTTGAGCCATTTCATGACAACTTGTTGGAACTGAACCTTTGTATTACACGTATCGCAAGGAAGATAGCTATATAACAAGGTACTGTGCAACAGAGACTTATAGTTAAGGTAATGTTTATGTTAATCTATTCTATATATTGTCAAGGGG